>CAYSWE010000116.1:0-5492 GCA_964434515.1 uncultured Phycisphaerales bacterium
CAGGCTCCAGCGACAGACCCAGCACGCCCCGCGCTGAGGTTCGCGCAAGGCTCGGTCAAGCCGGGTGCCAACCGCTCCCGATATACAGCGGGTAGATCCCGGCGTGGGCCGGGACCGAGGGACCCACCGAGGAAGCCATGTTCGAGAACATCGCAAGACCGAGCAGCACCACCCGAACTGTCGTCTTCCTGGCGGCCGGCCTGATCAGCGCCAGCCCGGCCCTAGCGCAGAACCCGCGACCAAGCCGCGCGCCAGCGGCACACTCGAGTGCTCCGGTCGACGGTACGCTGCCCATCGCCCCGCAGAACGCGTTCTTCTGGCTTCGGGTCTCTGGCGCGAATCGCGCCGCGGAGCAGCTCGAGAATCACCCGCTCGCGCTCGCCTACAACGCACTGATGCAACGCGGTGGACGCCTGGCGCGGGCGATCGAGACCACGCGGCAGGGCCTGACGCGCTTCGCCATGGCGCACGGTCTGTCGGAGGCCGTGCTGGCCCAGATCCTGTGCCGGGACTCACACCTCGCGGTGTTCCCCCGCACGACGAAGGCCGGCAAGAAGACAACCGACTTCGTGCTCGTCTTCGCGCTCGGCGAACACAGTCCGATCGTGCAGAACGCACTGGATGCGCTACCGAGCGTGGACGGCGAATCCAAGACGCACCGATTCGAACACCCATTCGGCGGAACAGGCATCCTGTTCGGTTCGATCGCCGCCGAGCGACTGGTCTGCGCGAGCAGCCGGGCCGCCTTGCACATCGGGCTGGATCTCGTCCACGGAAAGACCAAGAGCCTCGCCAGTAGTCCGGAATTCGGGCTGCTCAACAGCAGCGACGAGCCACACAGGGCTGGCTGGCTTCGCGTGTTCGCTCGTCCGCTCGAGACCTGGCAGGCCAGCGGCATCCCGGATAGTGCACCAGAAGCCAAGATGCTGCTCGCTTCGGGCCTGTCGAATCTGCGAGCGATCCAGTTCGTGTCCGAGTTCCGCTCGGGGAAAATGCAGGACGAGCTCGAGGTGCTGCTGCCCAAGACCGGGAAGTTCCCGCTCGACTTCCTGGCTGGCACGGACCCGGTCGCCAACCACGCCCCGCGCTCGAGCGCCACGCCCAGTTCGAGCCGGCCGAACAAGCAGCTGGCTCGGATGATCCCAACGACGGCAAGCGCGTGGCTCGCGGCCCATATCGACCCGGCGGGCCTGTCCGCGTTCCTGGGCCGAACGGGACTCGAGCTGGGCCCGCTGAGCGCCATGGACGCGCTCGGTAGCGAGTTCGCGGCCGGCGATCACAAGAAGCTCGAGGAGTGGACAGCCATGCTTGGCTCGGATGTCCTTTGGCTCGAAGGGGAAGGTGACTCGGCGCATGGAATCGTCTTGATGCTGCAGAACTCGTTCGCCATGCGAACCCTGCTGGCCAGCCACGGCAAGCCCACGAAGATCCCCGGCGGCGACGCACAAAAGATCTTCGGCTTCGAGTTGGAGAACCGTGGCGCCAGCATCCACGTGATCCTGTGCAGCGACTTCCTGCTCGCAAGTGACAGCGCGAAGGGCGCCTTGAAACTGCTGGAGCGGTGCATGTCCGGCGAGACATCGAAGGACGTAACGAAGCTGTTCGCCAACACAGACGCATGGCTCATCGGCAGCGAAGATCCAAGCGCACGGCTCCGCCAGGTCGACCCGACCGATCGACTTGGCCTGACCAAGTTCGCCAGCCATCTCGACCTGGCGCGCGTTCGCGCCCGACGTGATGGCCGCCGAGTTTCGCTGCGCTTGGACGGCGCGACCGGCATGTCGCACCTCACGGCGCTCGCGCTCGACAGCTTCGTACCGAGCATCGTTCAGGGACGAGAACGACAACGCGAAGCACGCGTGCTCACGGTCGCCGACGGCCTCAACAAGGCCGAGAAGAGCTATGTAGAACTCGGCCTGCTCGACCGCGACGAGGACGGCACAGGGGAACCCGGCACCATCGCAGACCTGATCGAGAACAAACTGTGGACGGCGCCAAAGAAGATCGTAACGGACGGAAGCAACGTGCTCACGGGGATGGGCTACCACTTCACCGTCGTGCGCCCGTCCGACATCGAACTCGCCGAAAAGCACCATATCGTCGTAGCCTGGCCCGCGAAGCCCGGCGTCAGCGGGCGCGCAAGCTACGTGGTACGCCCGGACGGCTCGATCTCCATGCATCCGTGGCTCCCGGACCTGAACCCCGATACCGGTCCCACACCCGCGCAGATTTTCGAGAGCGACCCATGGGCCGAGCTCGCCGGCGGCTGGCAAGTCCAGCGGGCCGCGCCGGACGAAACGGTCGCACGCACCGGACAGCCACTCAGCCGGGAAGAGCTGTTGCGCATCCAGCGCACGCTCGACGCCGCCCGCGACGCCGAGGATCGCAAGGCGATCGCGAGCCTCCTCTCCCACTCCGAGCCAACGATTCAGGCTCGCGCGGCCTACTACGCTGGCGACCTCAAGCTGCAAGACAGCGTTCCGCTGCTGGCGCGGCTGCTGCGGGAATCCGATCACATCGTTGTGAGACGCAACGCCGCCCGCGCGCTTTCGCTGATCCGCGACCAGAAGAGCAAGATCACGCTGGCCAAGGCTGCGCTCGACACCGATCCCAAGGTGCGCCTGTTCGCAGCCACGGCCCTACTCGGAGCCAAGACCCCGGGAGCGCGAAAGGCGCTCATGGAGCTCGTCGATAGCTACCCGGCGGACGAGGCCGGAGACCGAACACAAGCGGTTCTCGCCTTGGCCGACATGAACGATCCCGGCGTCCTCGAGTATCTGGTCGCGACGCCACCAGGCGGAGGCAAGTTCCAAGAGGCGATGCTGTTCGCGTTCCAGACGCTGTCTCCACGGCTGCCGGCCAAGCAAGAGCAGAGCCTGCTGATTCGCGCGCTCGCGTCGAAGAACAAGTCGCTGCGCATCTACGCAATGCAGCGGCTCGCCAAGGCAGGACACACCGGCGCGCTCCCCACTCTCATCGCCCAGCTCGAGCACGAGACCGCGGACCTTCGCCCAACGCTGCAGCTGGCAATCGATGCGCTGCGACTGCCGACCAACTCGGGATTCCAGTCGCTCGTTGCCGACACCAAGCTGGGCGCCAAGCGACTCTATTGGAAGTTCCGCAGACTGCCGGCCATGACGCAGAAGCTCGTCGCTCTCTCGCCGGCCATCCTGCTGATCCTGGTCATGCTGGTCTCACTCGTCCGCCGCAGCCGCCGGCGCCGTGCATCCGCCGCCCGCACTCGCGAGTTGGCCGGACCAACACCATCGCTGCGCGGCAGCGCCGAGCAGATCATCGGCGACATGGAACCAAACGAGGCAGACGAGGTCGGCAGCGGCGTAGGCCTTCGATAGCACCCGACTGGCGCGAGCCCCAGCACCAGTCTCACTTCAGGAGCTCCTCGCCGGTGCTACTGGTCGTGCGAATTGCCGCGTCCGTGGCTCCACCACCCAGGGTACCTTCCTGGTTCCCGAAATAGACGACCAACTGATTCGTCGATCGCTGAAAGGAAACCTGGACGGGCAGCTTTCGAACGGTCGCCGCCTGCCGTAGCTCCATCGACATGACGAACAAGAGCACCTGCGGAGCCATGGCCCCGAACTGCTTGTACGGCGCCGTAGGATAATCCTTGTTGAAGACAGACCTTCCTTCCACTGCAAGCGAAACGTTGGCCACGGCCGGCGTCGATTGATCTTCTTCCAGACCGGTGAGACTCTTGCCATGAAACTGCAGGCGACCGACATAGGCCCAGGTCGGGACGCGAGAGCGGACACTACGGCTCGCTTGGATATCGGTGCCCACGGCCTGGGTCGCTGACATCGCCACGAGCGGGTACCGCACCTTCGTCAGGACCGACCTTTGCTTCGAGTCGTTGTCGATCGTCACTTTCACGACCCCTGCAACCTGGTCACCGTCCTTTGAGAAGATCCGCAGCTCCGGGGTCTTGGTTGTGATACCCGTGACTTCCGCGCCAAGCCCCCCGGCGTACTCCGTGGCGCCACGACGACGATCGACGCTGCCCTTGTTGATCGCTGCAGCGTACTGCTTGAGCTTGTGGAGGATGGCCTCGAAGACCTGTTCGCGAGTCCTGGGCTTCTTCGCCGGAGCCTGGATCAGTCCCGTCTTGAAGAAGACGACGTCCTTGTGCACTCGCCCCTTCGGACCAACTTTCTGGTAGTCGATCTTGATCGTGTCGTGTTTCGCCGACTTGTTCGTCGGAGGCGAAACACCGACGTGACCAATCCCCCCGCGCCGCTGGGCGAAGAGCGGACCAGAAAGAAGCAGAAGCACCGACAACAACCGCAACCACAACACCGAACTGCTGAACCGTCCCATCTCGAGCAAACCTCCTGGATGCTGACTCCTGAATGCTGATGTGCACCACGCACACGCGCGGATCGCTTCGGGGGCTGGACCTAACCGGGCGAGACGAGGGTCAACGACGCCCCCCCCAATCGGTTAAGAGGGGAGGGGGTACAGATTCTCTTCAGAATCTCAACGAAAACGACCGCGTCTCACGCTCGGTGACACCGACCTCACGGGTTCCCAGACCTGGAAGCGCGGCCGAAAACCCGGCATGGCTGCGACGCCCGCTAGCACGCACCCTGCAAAGCCGGAAAGCCTCGACAAGGCATGGTGACCAGGAGTCACGTCGCCCGCCCGGCAGCGCCGAGCTTTCCTACCGGGTCTGGATCGCGGCCAACCGCGGCCCTAACGTCCCTCGGGCATGAGCCCGAAGATTCAGTCTCGAGTGCGACCCCAGTCTGCCGAGTTCCGCGAAAACGCCGCGCACCACCGGGCGCTTGCGACCGAGCTTCGCGAGGCCCTCGAGCGAGTGCGGGCCGGCGGCTCGGAACGCTCAGTGGCGCGGCATCGGTCACGCAACAAGCTGCTCGCGCGGGAGCGCATCGATCGCATCCTCGACCCCGGCAGCGCCTTTCTCGAGTTCTCGGCACTGGCGGCACATGGGCTCTACGAAGACGCCGCACCTTCCGCAGGCATCGTGACCGGGATCGGACGTGTGCACGACCGCGAGGTGATGATCGTCGCCAACGACGCCACGGTGAAGGGTGGCAGCTACTTGCCCATGACGGTCAAGAAGCACGTCCGCGCGCAGGTGATCGCCCTCGAAAACCGGCTGCCGTGCATCTACCTGGTCGACTCCGGTGGCGCATTCCTGCCGCTGCAAGCCGAGGTCTTTCCGGATCGCGACCACTTCGGGCGGATCTTCTACAACCAGGCGCAAATGTCGGCGGCGAACATCCCGCAGATCGCCGTCGTGCTCGGTTCGTGCACCGCCGGTGGCGCCTATGTTCCGGCGATGAGCGATGAGTCGATCATCGTCAAGGGCAACGGCACGATCTTCCTAGGCGGCCCGCCGCTCGTGAAAGCCGCGACCGGCGAGATCGTCAGCGCCGAGGAACTCGGCGGCGGCGACCTGCACGCACGCACCTCCGGCGTCGTCGATCATCTCGCCGAGGACGAAACGCATG
>CAYSWE010000116.1:5502-11052 GCA_964434515.1 uncultured Phycisphaerales bacterium
TGCGCTCGCGTTGTGCCGCGATGTCATCGAGCACCTTGGCACGCGGGAGCGAACGGGGCTCGAGACCGCCGAGCCGGAAGACCCGGCCTACGACCCCGACGAACTCTACGGCGTCCTGCCGAAGGACGCGCGCTCGGCCTACGACATCCGCGAGGTCATCGCGCGCATCGTCGATGGCTCGCGCCTGCATGAGTTCAAGTCGCTCTATGGCGCCACACTCGTCACCGGCTTCGCCCACATCCACGGCCTGCCAGTCGGCATCCTCGCCAACAACGGCATCCTGTTCTCGGAGAGCGCGGTCAAGGGAGCTCACTTCGTCGAGCTCTGCGCGCAGCGCCGAATCCCGCTGCTGTTCCTACAGAACATCACGGGCTTCATGGTCGGTAGCCAGTACGAGGCCGGAGGCATCGCTAAGAACGGAGCCAAGATGGTGCAGGCGGTTGCGACCGCGCAGGTGCCCAAGCTGACCGTGATCGTCGGCGGCTCTTTCGGCGCCGGGAACTACGGCATGTGCGGCCGAGCGTATCAGCCGCGATTCCTCTTCATGTGGCCCAACGCACGCATCTCGGTGATGGGTGGTGTCCAGGCTGCGAGCGTCCTCGCCCAGGTCAAGCGCGACCAGCTCGAAGCGCGCGGTGACGAGTTCTCGGCCGAGGACGAAGCCGCGCTCAAAGCCCCCATCCTCGAGAAATACGAGCTGGAAGGCCACCCCTACTACTCGACGGCGCGAATCTGGGATGACGGAATCCTCGCCCCGGGCGAGACTCGGCGCAGCCTGGCGCTTGCGCTGGCGGCCACGCTCAACGCTCCGATCCCGGCCTACCGCGCCCCGGTATTCCGCATGTAGGCAACGCTGGGCCCGACGTGTTCTAATAGGAGCCCGGTTGTTTCCCTTTCCATCCACCCCTCTCGTCCCGAGAGGCCCCTCCCAGCACAGGAGATCATCATGCGCTCATCCCTCGCCCTCGGGGTTCTCCCCGTCTTGGTCGTCTTGGCCGCGCCGGCCGTTGCCCAGCGCACCGTGCCCGCGAATGCGGCGATGACCGAAGGCAACTCGAGTTCCTACATGCCGTTCATCTACGACAAGGGCAAGTTCCAGCAGATCGTCGATGGCGCGTCGTTCTGCAAGGTGTCCGCCGTTCTGCGGGAGATCGCGATGCGGCGTGACGGCACCCGCAGAGGCACCTTCGTTGGACGGACCATCACCAACTATCGGGTCAACATCGGCCACTCGAAGCACACCGCGGCGACCATGTCGAACACCTTCGGTTCGAACTGGGCCAGCGCCAAGACGCAGATCTTCAGTGGCACCTACAACCTGCCAACCAACCCACCGGTGCAGGGACTCGGACCGTGGAACATCCAGTTCAAGATCAAGAAGCCGTTCGTCTACCTGCGTTCGAGAGGCAACTTGATCATCGAGTGGGAGACGCCAGGCAACGCGCAGCGTAAGGCAGAGTATCTGGTCGACTCGCACCGGGCCGGTGGAGCCGGGCGCTACACGGTGTTCGGCACCGGCGGCCAGTTCAAGACCAACGATCGCCACGCGCTGTTCTCGAACGCGGCCAGCCTCAAGCCAGGCGGCAGCGCCGACCTGCGTGTGACCGGGCTGCTCAACAACTACCCGGCGATCGCCACCTACGGATTCTCGAACACGCGTTATGGCGCGCTGCGGCTGCCGTTCGACCTCAACGCGTTGGGTGCCGCAGGGAACCACCTCTACGTCAGCATCGACCTCGCGCTCGGGTTGCCGCTGTCCAAGCTCGGCGGATTCTGGAACGGCACGCTGCGTCTGCCAATCCCAAACCAGGCGGCTCTCGGCGGCCTGACGCTCTATGGCCAAGCCATCTATGTCGACGCCGCAAGCAACGCGCTCGGGCTCGTCTTCTCGCGCGCGGTCGCGATGAACATCGCCTTCACCGGGTCGGGTCCATCGCAAATCATGGGCACGCCTAGGTCGACCGCGACCACCGGCAACTTCCTCACGCGAACGGGCACCGATGCCCCGATCCTGCGGCTGACCGGGGGTTTCAACTGAGCCAACCCGACGGCGCGCGTTTGCAGTTTCGCCGTGTGCGTCACAACGCCGCGGACTGGGCCCAGGTGCAGGCGATCCGAACGGCCGTGTTCGTGGTCGAACAGCGCTGCCCGCCGCCTGAGGAATGGGACGCGTTCGACCGGACCAGCACGCACATCCTCATGTCGTGCGACGGCGAGCCCATCGGCACGGCGCGCTGGCGCCTGCTCGTCGCGGGCGAGGCCAAGCTCGAGCGATTCGCCGTCCTGCGCGAGCACCGCGGCGCAGGATACGGCCGCAGGCTCGTGACCTACGTGCTCGAAGACGCCCGCGCGGCCGGCGCCACGCGCCTCGTCCTGCACGCGCAGGCGCGGCTCGAGGCGTTTTATGAGAGCTTCGGGTTCCAGAGCACGGGAACGCGTTTCGTCGAGGCCGGCATCGATCATGTCGAGATGCGTTGGGACGCGGAGGTCGGTCCGCGCTAGCCTCTTTCGCCATGGCCGAGACCCTCGAAACGTCCCTGCGCCCGGACGGCGTGCTCCACGTCCGCCTGAACCGGCCCGACGTGCACAACGCGTTCCATCCCACCCTCATCGGCGAGCTGCAAGCAACGTTCGTCGCCGCCGGTCAAGACAGCTCGACGCGCGCGGTGCTCTTGAGCGGCAACGGCAAGAGCTTCTCGGCCGGCGCGGACATCGCCTGGATGCGAGAGGCGGGTGATGCCGACTACCAAGCGAACCTCGCCGGCGCCGAACGAATGGCCGCGATGTTCCACGCGATCTTCGACTGCCCCAAGCCGGTGGTCGCTTCGATCCACGGCGCGGCGCTTGGCGGTGGAACCGGCCTGGCCGCGGCGGTCGACATCGCGATCGCCAGCGAGACAGCGACGTTTGGCTTCACCGAGGTGCGGCTCGGGATCGTCCCAGCGGTAATCGCGCCGTACGTGATCGACAAGGTCGGGGCAGCCAAGGCCCGCGCGCTGTTTCTGACCGGCGAACGCTTCCGCGGTCGCGAAGCCGAACGGATCGGCCTCGTGTTCCGTGCCTGTCCGCCCGAAGCGCTCGAGGACACGGTGGAGCAGTGTCTCGTCGAGCTCGGTCGCGGTGGCCCGCTGGCGCAACACGAAGCCAAACGGCTCGCAACGTCACTCGGAGTGCGCAATCCGGCGACGGAACAAGCCGCTTGCGCAGCGCTGATCGCACGGTTGCGTGGCACAGACGAAGCGAAGGAAGGCCTGGGTGCGTTCCTGGAGAAGCGCTCCGCGAACTGGGTGACCCAATGACCGCCTGTCCCTTCGACCGGGTCCTCGTAGCGAACCGGGGCGAGATCGCCGTCCGCGTGCTGCGCGGCGTGCACGAGCTCGGCGCGACCGCGATCACGATCTACAGCGAGGCGGACGCCGACGCGTTGCACGTGCGCGAGGCCGACGTAGCCGAGTTGATCGGGCCGGCCGAGCCAGCGCACTCCTATCTCGACATCGACCGCGTCCTGGGCGCGGCCCGCGCGACTGGCGCACAGGCGATTCACCCGGGCTATGGGTTCCTCTCGGAGAATGCCGAGTTCGCCCGCGCCTGCGAACGCGAGGGCATCACATTCATCGGTCCGACCGGCGAGGCGATGGAAGCGCTGGGCTCGAAGCGGCTAGCCAAGGAAGCCGCCGCGGCTGCCAAGGTCCCCTGTGTTCCGGGCTTCGACGGGCATGAGGCATCCGACGAGACCATGCGGAGCGAGGCCGAACGCATCGGCTTCCCGCTGCTGGTCAAGGCATCGGCGGGTGGCGGCGGGCGTGGTATGCGCCTGGTGCGAGCCGCCGAGGAGTTCGACGAGGCGCTGGCCGCCGGGCGACGCGAGGCAGTGCAGGCCTTTGGCAATGGCAGCATGCTGCTCGAAAAATACATCCGTCCGGCGCGGCATGTCGAGGTGCAGGTGCTCGGCGATGGGCAGGGCCACGCAGTCGCGCTGGGCGAACGCGAGTGCTCGATCCAGAGGCGGCACCAGAAGGTGCTGGAGGAAGCACCCTCCCCCATCGTCGATGCCGCGCTGCGCGAGCGCCTCGAACAGGCCGCAGTTCGCCTGGCCGAAGCAACGCACTATCGCAACGCCGGGACCGTCGAGTTTCTAGTCGACGAAGCCGGAGCGTTCTACTTCCTCGAGGTCAACACGCGACTCCAGGTCGAGCATCCGGTCACCGAACTCGTAACGGGGCTCGACCTCGTGCACCTCCAGATCGCGATCGCCGCCGGCATGCCACTGGCATCCCTGCTGTCCGGTCACAAGCGAACCTTGCGCGGCCACGCACTCGAAGCGCGCATCTGCGCCGAGGATCCGAGCCAGGGCTTCCTGCCAGCCTCGGGTCGCCTCGAAATCTGTCGTTTGGCCGAGGGGCCCGGCATTCGCATCGATTCGGGCTTTGACGAAGGAACCGAAGTCTCCGTGCACTACGACTCGCTGCTGGCCAAGGTCATCGTGCAGGCGCCCAACCGGCGCGCTTGTATCGTCCGCATGCGGGACGCGCTGATGCGCTCGGCCTGGCTTGGAATCCCCACCAACGTCGACTTCTTGCTGCGGGTGCTGGAGCATCCGGAGTTCATCGCCGGCAACCTGCGCACAGACTTCCTCGACGTGCATGGCGAGCTCACGCAGTTCGAGGATGAGACACCACCGGAGTCGGTGTTGTTCGCCGCAGCGCTCGCGCCGGCCTTCGCCCGCAGCTCCACGGCAAGCCCGTGCGCCGACACTCAATCCACAGCATCGCCGTGGGCCATCGCCGACGGCTTCCGCCTCGGTACGAACAGCTTGGGAACCGCAGAATGAAACGTCTACCGCGCACCGTCCGCATCGGTGACCAGGACATCGCACTCGGAGCGAACGCCAAAGGCGACGGCGAGTTCCAGATCCGCGTCGGCAACCAGAGCATCGACGTCCGAGCCGGACGGGCCGGCACAGGCGCGTTCTGGTTTCACCTCGCCGACGGCACGCGTCACGTCGCCTGGGCTACGACGATCGGCGACGACCTACAAGTCCGCGTCGACGGCCGCACCTGGGTGCTACCCTCCTCGGAACGGACCCACGCCAAGAGCAGCTCCGACGCCGACCCCTCGCGGATCGTCGCCCCCATGACCGGAACGATCGTCCGCGTCCTGGTGAGCGTTGGCGACACCATCGAAGAGAACCAGGATCTCGTCATCCTGAGCGCCATGAAAATCGAACACCGACTCCGGACGACGATCGCAGGCGTCGTCACCGAGGTCCATGCAAACGAAGGCGACACAGTAGAAGCCGACGAACTCCTCGTGGTGTGCGGAAGGCGGTAAGAAGGTGTCGCAGTCATTTCTTCGCCCTTCGTACATGCGTGCGCGAGGCTAGCGTCGCCAGCCTCGCGCATGCACGAATCGGACGGACTGGCCTACAGATCCTGCGGGCGCAACGTCGAACGCTTGTTCGCGTGGCAACGAGTCTCGGCCTTCGCCAGCAACTCGCGGACGGTCTCATCGAGCGCACCGTAGAACTCCGACGAGACCTTGCAGTCCACG
>CAYSWE010000117.1:0-11034 GCA_964434515.1 uncultured Phycisphaerales bacterium
ACCGTGCCGTCGGCCAACGTCTTCTTCGGCAGACCGGCGGCGATCTCGGCGATCTTCTTCTTGACCCGCTGAATGACCGCCAACGGATTCGCACCATAACGAACGACCACGACTCCACCGACGGCCTCGGCACCGCCCTTGTCGAGTGCACCGCGACGCAGCGCCGGACCAAGACCAATCTTGGCGACGTTACGGAGGTAGATCGGCACATTCTCGTTGACCGCCACGACGGTCTGTTCGAGATCCTTGACACTCTTGAGGAATCCGAGTCCACGGATCACATATTCGACCCGGTTGAACTCGATCGTGCGGGCACCGACGTCGAGATTGGAGCCGCGCACGGCCTGGAACACCTGCTCCAGAGTCACGTGGTAGGCGCGCATTGCGTCCGGGTCGACGTCGATCTGATACTCCTTGACGAAGCCACCGCACGAGCCGACCTCGCTGACCCCATCGACGGCCATCAGCGCATAGCGCACATGCCAGTCCTGGGCCGACCGAAGCTCGTCGAGATCCCAACCGCCCGTAGGGTTTCCGTTTCGGTCGCGCCCCTCGAGCGTGTACCAGTACACCTGACCAAGCGCGGTCGCGTCCGGCCCCAGGGCTGGCTGGACACCGTCCGGCAAGGTACCGCCCGGCAACGAGTTCAACTTCTCCAGGATTCGCGTCCGCGACCAGTAGAACTCGACGTCGTCCTTGAAGATGACGAAGATCGACGAGAACCCGAACAGGGACGAGCTACGGATCGTCTTGACGCCGGGGACGCCGAGCAAGGACACGGTCAACGGGTAGGTGATCTGATCCTCGACGTCCTGCGGGGATCGACCCGGCCATTTCGTGAATACGATCTGCTGGTTCTCGCCAATGTCGGGGATCGCGTCGACGGGAACGGGGCTCCGCTCGACACCACTGATCCGCCAGTCGAACGGAGCAACCAGGATGCCCCAGGCGATCACCAGAAGAACGAAGAGCGCAACGACGAGCTTGTTCTCCAGGCAGAATCTGAGGATTCGGTCGAGCAACGAGGGCCTCGAGTGTCGTTCGGTGTCCACGAACTACCTCCCCTTGCCCGAGGTCGTAAACCGGCGCTTCACGACGCCGCAGCCCGGCATGGCCGCGCCAAAGTATGGGTTTCGCACGGGGGCCTTGGTCTGGAGCCAGTCGGCGCCCTTGCCGCCAAACGCCATGGGACAATGGACCGCGACGAACTCGGCCGTATCGCCTGGCAAGAAGTGACCCGCGGCCTCGAGCATCACGCCTGAGGCCCGCTTGAACGCGACACGGGCCAGGGCAACGTCGCGCGCGGCGACGCCGTCGCCGGCCGAAGCCTCGACTGCCTTGGCGAGCTTCATCCAGAGTTTGCGATCCGCGCCCGAGAACGCGGTCCTATCGACATCGGCCGTCGCCTTGCGCAAGGAACCAAACGCGGCCTTGGCTTCCGCGAGGCGGTCCGAAGCCAAGGCCGCGTGCACACTCAGATATGCCTCATAGACCGGCTTCAGAACCGGCACGACGCGGGGTGGTGTCGCTGCCGGCTGCTTGCCGGCGGGTTGGCTTGCCGCGGACTTCGGGGTCTTTGAAGTGGCGCCCTTCGGCAGCCCGGTCCCAGTCCCGCTGCCGGGGTGCACGACCCGCACGTCGCCACAGCCCAGCATCGCCGAGCCGTAGTATGGATTGCGTACCCGCTGGTCCACCTGGATCCAGGCCGCCCCCTTGCCGTCGAAAGCCATGGGACAGAACAGTTCGAAGAGCGGCCGCACGCCGCCGTGCCCGATGGCATCTTCGATCGCGACCATGCCCGCCGAAACCTTCCCGAATACGGTTCGAAGAGCGTTCATTGGTTCGGCGCCCTTGCTGCTCGCCACCTCGACCACGGCCTTGGCGATGACATCGGCTTGGGCGAGCCACGTGGACTCGGCCTCGTCCGGTAGCCCGACGGCATGGACACGCGCCACCGCCTTACCCAACCGCTGGTAGCCGCTGCGCGCCTTTGCCGCGTCATCGGCCGCGAGCGCCGCGCCAATCGCAAGATAGGCTTCGAACACGGGCCGAAGCGCCTCGCGAAACACAGTCGGCACGCGCGCCTTGGAAATGCTCTGCCCGGGAACACTCATCATGCTCGGTTTGGCAAGAAGCTGCAGGGCGCTGTCGATCTTGAAATTGCCATGCACGACGACGCGCTCCCCCTCAGCGAGGCCGAACAGAACCACGTAGGAGTCACCCGCACGCGGACCAAGGACGATCTCGCGTCCGTCGTAGGTCGGCCGCGACCGGTCCGGGACTCGGACGTAGACGATGGCGCGCTTTCCCGTCCACAGCACCGCCGTCGCGGGCACGACCAGCGGCATGGTCGACGGATCCGCCGTTACCACGTATCCCAGGTCCTCGGCCCGAACTAGTGCCATGCCGCACACACGGCACGGCTTCTGCGTATCCTCCACGACTGCCGGATGCATTGGGCAAATCCACTTGCCAGCCAGCTTCGGGTCGATCACCTTTCCACCCTGAGCCATGCGAGCTCGCACGACGGCGCGCACAAACATGCCCGGCTTCAGCTTCTCGTCCGGGTTCTCAACATTGACGCGCACCTTGATCGTCCGCGTGCGGCGATCCAACTCCGGCGAGACGAAGGATACCCAGCCATGGAACACGACCCCCGGAAGCGCCTCGGTCTCGAGCGCGACATCCTGCCCATAGCGAACCCACGGGAGATCGGACTCATACGCATCCAACTGGACCCACAGGTGGTCGAGCTCGGCGATCCTGTAGATCGGCGTCCCGACCTTGACATAGGCGCCTTCATCCAAGGCCTTGTGAATCACGATCCCTTTGCTGGGCGACGGGATCATGACGTGATCTTCGGCAGCACCACGACGTTCGATCTCCTGGATCTGTGCGTCCGAAAGCCCCCACAGCCGTAGCTTGTCACGCGCTGAGTCCAGCGCCCGCAGGCTGCTATCCTTAAGAAAATCGCTACGCTCCCTTCGAGCCTTCTCGACGAAGCGCTTCTGCTCGAGGAGTTCCTCCTGTGCTGTAAGAATCTCCGGACTATAGAGCCAAACGAGGTGATCCCCCTTGCGTACACGCGTGCCGGTGAAATCGACGTAGAGACGGTCCAAACGCCCTGGAACCCAGGCCGAGATCGTGCGCACGCGAGTTTCGTCGTAGTCGACGATCCCGACCATACGCACCTCATTCTCGACATACTTGCGCTCGACGCGGGCCGTCACGATCTCGGCAAGCTTCTTGCTCGCCTCCGACATCTCGAGGCGTCTCGGATTGGCCGACGCATCGCTCTGCGCGGTATCCACGACCAGCGGAACGAGGTCCATGCCACAAATCGGACACTTGCCGGGATCCGGCAGCTTGATCTGTGGATGCATTGGACAGGTCCAAAGACTCGACTTCTTGGTGCCAGCAATCTCAGCATGGTCATGGACAGTGGCGCTTGTACCTCGCGGACTGACGAACCATCCAACGGAGAAGCAGAGCAAGCCCAACAGCACTGAAAACACAATCGCTTTTCCACTCATCGAATCTCTCCTCCACACAATGCCTCGAGATCCGCGAGGCTCTTCTCCCAGTTGCTCGAAGCCTGCCAATAGGCCTTCTCGAACATGAGTAAGATCCGCTGCGCATCAATCACGTCGAGCAGCGACGCGCCTGCGGATCGGTAGGAAGCCCGGACGACCTCAAAGGCCTGCCGGGCGCGCGGCAGCAACGTGTCGCGATACAACGCGACTTGGCGCGCCGCGTCGTCGAGTTCGTAGGCACGCAACTCGAGGTCGGCCCTGAGCGCGTTTTGTCGATCGGCGAGCGAACGCGCGGCGGCCTCGCGGCTGTGCTGAGCCTGCCGCCTCGCCGCGGCGTATTTGCCGCGCCAAATCGGTAGCGTCATGTTGAGCCGCAGGTCGACCGGATCGTCGCCACTGCCGGGGGTCCCGGGTGCGAGCGCCTCGCCGGTGTCGAACCAGTCCACGCCAACCGTGAAGTCCGGAAGCCCCTGCAACGCGGCCAGATCGACCTGCTTCTCGGCTCGCCGAATCTCCTGACGCAGCGACTCGAGTTCCGGATTCTTACGTTCGAGCTGCGTCGCGAGTTGCTCCGTCTGAACCGCGGTCGTCACAGGCTCTCGCAGTGTGGGCATCGCCATGGGGGCATCCGAAGGTCGATCAAGCGCTGCGTTCAGCCGCGCGCGAATCGTTGGACCGAGCTTCCTGAGCGTCTCGAGGTCATTCTCGAGTTTGCCGATCTCGACCTGCAACCGCAGCAGGTCCCCTTGGCCGGCCCCACCCTGGATGCGACGCTGGACGATCGGATCGAGCTGTTCCAAGAGACGCAAGTTCGCGGTCTCGATGCCGATAGCTCGAGCCAGGAAAGCGTAGTCGAACCAAGCGCGCTTGATGCGACGGACCAAAGCCAGTCGGGTCGCCACGACCTTGCTCCAGAGCGCCTCCGCTCGATGCACAGCGGCCTCGCCCGCGAGGCGCAGCTTGCCGGGCCAAGGGAAGGCCTGCGACAGACCGACTCGGTTGCGCTGCGGTCCCGTGCGCGTCTGCACCTCCTCGACGAAGTGGGCAAACGAAAACACCGGGTCGGGCAACGTGGAGACCTGCGGCGCCCGCTCCACGCTGGCGCGCCAACGCTCGAACGCGGCCCGTAACCCAGGATTCTTCTGCAGGCCATAGCGAAGACAGCTGCGCAGGTTCGTAGCCTCCTCGAGATCGGGAAGAGCCGCGGAATCCGACCGCTCGCTGAGCGGCCGGTGACCAAAGTACCTGTCCTCTCGCTCGACCACGAGATCGGGATCGTACGTAAGGGCACAACTCGAGAGCAGCAGTGCGCCGACCACGACGCACGAAGATCGTCTCTGCATGAAAACCTCGGAGCAAAGTAGAACGTGGGACTTGGGAGCGTCCGGCAAGCCGAACAGCTCAACTCAAGACACCAGCTCCTCAGCTCCGAAGCGGGATCAGGGCCTGCAGTCTGCGTAGTCCGTCACGTCGCGTGACTCGGAGCACGCCAGGGGGGCGCCCCACGACGCGCGGTCGACGACGAATGGTCGCTGCACCGACGTCCTCGGCCGCAAGCAAACACCGCCCGACAACGATGGGATCGGGCAGCACAAAGCCTGGGTCACCGGTCACCGCCGGCGGGCCAGCCACGGAAGTCCGACGCCGCTGGCAGCCACAATCGCACTCGACGCGGCCGGGGCAGCAGTCGGGCTGCGACGGCGTAATCCGTGTCGGACGCTCACTCGAAGCGCTCTCACCCGCTGCGCGGCAACACACGCGGCGCCCCTCGGACCGCGCTGCGCCGCCGCCGCAGCAGCAGCAACTCGCCCGCGCCAACGAACTGCTAGCCAACACGGCCAGGCACAGCGCAGTGCAGAGTCTGAGGAGACGGCGAATCACGGGACTGAAACTCACGAAGCGAAGGGAACGATTCTCACGGCAAGCTGTCCGCAAGGAACATACCAAGAAATACGGCGCAACTCCCACCTCCACCCGCCCCGTCCACGCCTATCGGCAAGGGACTCAAGGCCACTGGACCGCGATCGGCCGCGATCGGCGATTGAAAGTCCATTCCGCCGGCGCATCCTGTGCACTGCGCATGATCATCATGAAATTCGGCGGCACCTCGCTCGGCGAGGCAGCCGCCATCCAAAACGCCTGCGAGCTCGTCGCCGAGCGCCTCGGCCAGGACCCGGTCCTGGTCGTTTCCGCGCATGCTGGAGTGACCGACGCGCTCGACGCCCTGGCACACGAAGCAGTCTCGGGTCAGCCGGCGATCGGCGTAATCGTGGCGCGACACCGGCAGCTCGCCGTTGCGCTGGGCCTTGCGCCCGGACTCCATGCGGGGCTACTCGGCGAACTCGACGCTCTTTGTCGTGGCATCGCGCTGGTCGGTGAGCTCAGTCCCCGCTCACGCGACTACGTGCTCTCCTTCGGGGAGCGCCTCGCGGCACGAACCATCGCGGCGACCTTGACCGAACGCGGCATCCGCGCGCAGGCGATCGACGCGTTTGATATCGGCGTGCACACGAGCAGCGACTTCGGCCGGGCCCGGCTCTTGCCCGACCAAGGCCGAATCGCCCGCTGGCTCGCGACCCGGGACAAGGATGCGGGGTTGGCGGTCATCACGGGCTTCATCGGCAAGGACGAGCGCGGCAACATCAGCACGCTCGGCCGCGATGGCAGCGACTTGTCTGCGGCGTTCATCGGGAATGCCCTCGATGCGGACGAAATCCAAATCTGGACCGACGTCGACGGGATCCTGACGGCCGACCCCAAGATCGTGCGCGACGCACGCCCGATCCCGCACATGTCGTTCGACGAGGCGGCCGAACTGGCCAACCACGGCGGCAAGGTGCTGCACCCGGCCTCGCTCGCACCAGCGATCGCCAAGAGCATCCCGGTACGCGTCCTCAACACGCACAAACCGGATTCCCCGGGGACCTTGATCGTTCCGGACGTCGACGACCCTGAGCTGGTCGTCCGCTGCATCGCCCACAAGCGGCACGTCACGCTAGTCAACATCGAGAGCTCGAGCATGCTGGCTCAGGCCGGGTTTCTATCGCGCATCTTCGGCGCATTCGAGCGCCACGGAATCTCGATCGATATGGTGACGACGTCCGAGGTGTCGGTCTCGGTGACCTTGGACAACACGACAGGGCTCGACGCTGCCGTCGACGAACTCGCGGCCTTCTCCAACGTGTCCGTCGAACGTGACCTTGGCCTGATCTGCGTCGTCGGCCACGGGATGCGCCATCGAATGGGTGTCCCGGCTCGCGTGTTTGATCCGCTCAAAGCCGCAGCGGTGGAGATTCGCATGATCAGCCTCGGCGCCCTCAAGGTCAACGTATCGCTGATCGTCGACGGCCCGAGCCTCGACCGCGCCGTGGGCACGCTCCACGACGAGTTCTTCGGTCGCGCCCCAATCAAGCCTGATGGAAGCGGCAAACCCACGGAAGCTGAACATGTCTGAGGTCCGTCTCCGAATCGTCGAAAGCCCCGAGGCCTGTGCCCGCCTGCGCACGAGTGACATGCGCATCGCCCTGGCGACGCGGCCCGATCTCGTATTCGTTGGCAACACCGGCAGGACCCCGATCGACATGTATCGCGAATGGGGCAAGACCGGCTTGGACATTTCGCGGGTTCATCTGCGCATGCTCGATTCGTATGTGGTCAGTCCAAGCCGAGGCTATGAGGGCTCGGACTACGCGGGAAGCTTCACGCGCTTTGTCGTCGAGCGCATCCTCGGGGTGCTCGACCCCAAGAAGCGACCGCGGGACTGGACCATCCCCCCTGAGAACGCCGCGACCTGCGAGGAGCTCGCGCAGGAGCTTGAGGAATACCCGAAGGCGTGGACCCGGTCCCCGCACCCGATCACGGGCGAACCCGGCTCCGAGTTCGTCATCTCGCCCGACGCGATCGGCGCGCTGGCTCGCGTCCGGCGAGCGTGCGCCGCCTACGAAGCGTTGCTCGCCCGCGAAGAGATCGAGATTGTGAGTCTCGGGGTCGGACCACTCCCCTATCCACACATGGCGTTCAATACTGGCCCGTACACCCGACCCGACGCGCCCACGCACCTGACGCTACTCGACCCGGCGAGCCGCGAGGCGAACGCCGGCGAGTTTGGCGGCGACGCGGAGAACGTTCCCCCCTTCGCACTCACGATGGGCCCGGCCACCTTGCTCCGTGGCAAAGAACTCTGGATCACAGCCATCGGTTCCGGCAAGGAAGCCGCGATCGCCCACGCGCTCGCCGACCCGCGCAAAACGGACTTCGAGTTCCGCTCTTCCATTGCCTACGCGCTGCGCGGCGCGCGCGTCGATATCGTGCTCGACGAGGACGCGAGTCGCGAGTTGCTGGCCGAGGACGGACTCTCGGGACTCGAGGCACGCTATCGCGAAGCCGGGCACGCGCTGACTGCGTCGCGGGAATGACGCAAGCAACGCGCTAAACTCGCGCTCGACCGATTTGGGCGCGTCGCCGTCTAGGAATTGTCCCGCGTCTCGTCGCGGACCACGTGCAAGTCGTAGTGGTGGATCTTGCGGTAGAAGGTGGCCCGTCCGATGCGCAGCATCTGCGCGGCACGGGTCACATTTCCGCGGGCGGCGCGCAGAGCATACGCAAGGATGCGTCGTTCTTCGGCCTCGAAAGGCAACACGTCGTCCGGGCTCGGGCTGCCGGCCAGGTCCAGCGGTCGCAGCGCCTCGACCTCACGCAGCGTCGCGGCAGCCTCCGGTGCACCGACATCGAGCACGAACGCCCCGCCCGAACCCACGAGGTGCCTGCGCGAGACACGCACGCCATCGGCGATCGAGACGGCAGCCTCGGTGCAGCGTTTGATCTGCGCTACATTTCCTGGCCACGACACGGCCTGCAACACGACCATGGCCTCGAGTGTGAAGCCAGCGAAGTCCTCGCCAGCTGCCTGCTCCCCAAACGCCGTCGCCAGATACACGATGTCCTCGCAGCGATCGCGCAGCGGCGGCACGAGGATCCGCCCAAAACGCGGGTCCTCGAGCAGCGGCGCGACATCCGCGGCGACCTCGCTCGCGACCGAGCAGAGCACGCGCACGCCCCCCGCCCGATCGCAGAGCGCCATGCACCGCGCCGCGTCCTCGGCGCTGAGCGCATCGGCATGCGGCACGTAGAGAGTGCCGGCGTCGGCGACGTTCGGGGGCAACGCACTTGCGCCGGGAGCGAGTTCGATGAACGCCTGCCGCGCGGCGGGCCCACGGTCGTGGAGCCAGCGCGCCAACGTTCGCCGGCCGCTGCCCTCCTCACCAACGAAACAGAGCGGCCGGTCCGATTCGGCGAGCTGCTCAAGCTGCGATAGGACCGTGCGAAACGCGGGGGCAATGCCGAGCGGGCCCGGAACAGCGCGCCTCGCCGTGGCGGATTGGACGTAGGGGCCGCGGGCTGACAGCACGGCGACGACCTGGCGCACGAGTTCGTCGACTCTGAGCCCCGGCGCACCGGCCCGGCCGGCGGATCCCGGGACACCGATGACCGGTAGAGCGGGACGCCAACGGCGCACCTCGTCGGCAAGCTGCTCGCCTGCTGGGTCGAGGGTCACGACGAGCACATCGGCGCCACCTTGCAGAACCACGGCCTGTGCCGTGACAAAATCCCCGGCCAATTCGACGGGAAAGCCAGCGCCGATGAGGGCGTGCTTCGCCGCCACCCGCGTGTGCAGGTCGAACGCAGCCAAGAGAACCCGCTCCGGCCGTGCTTCGCTATCTCGCTCTCTCTCGCTCACGCTACCCAGTTCAGCCACACTAACGAACCCCCATCCGCCTTTCGGATGTGCGGCGGGGCGTATTGAGCACGCAAACCCGCCAAGCACACCGAAACCCTGTCCCATCGCTCCCGAACTGGACCCCTGGGACAGCTTGGCGTACGGTCACAGCTTAGATGCCTCCGACGACACCGCCAACACCCCTACCATCGTGCAGCATTTTGCACGCCGATCACTACGTTTTTATCGTAGATAAGCCAACTGGCGTTCTGGTTGTGCAGGCGCCGCATAGAGTTAGGGCCGGGACGATTCTTTCGAGAATTCGTGACGAGCTACGGAAAACAGGGGAATCTCGCCTGGATCTCTATGCGGTTCATCGACTCGATGAGGAGACGAGCGGGACGCTCGTCGTCGCCCGAACCGCCGAAGCGCGCGCTCGACTGGATCGCATGTTTGCCGAGCATGACGTTGAGCGCGTCTACCACGCCATCGTGCTCGGTTCCCCACGAGCGCGCGCGGGAACGCTCGAGAGCCGCCTCCGAGAACGGCCCGACGGGATCATGGAATCCGTGCGGCGCGGCGGCAGCCGAGCGGTGACTCACTACGAGACGATCGCGGACCATGGGAGTTGGTCCGTTGTCGCCTGCCAGCTCGAGACTGGCCGGCGCAATCAGATCCGCGTGCAGTTCGCCGACATCGGCCACGCCATCGCCGGCGACCGGAAGTACGGACATCGCAACGCACGGTTTCGTTCGATTCGAGCACCGCGCACGATGCTCCACGCGACCGGGATCGCATTCACTCATCCGATCACTGGCGCGCGCATCGAGGTCCTCGCCAAGTTCCCGCAGGACTTCCGAGCGTTCCTGGGCAACGAGTTGTGTGACCACCTCGACCCTAGTGCCGGCGCGTGAGCCGAAGCCGAAACAGCGTCCACAGGATCTTGGTGGACGCACCGAGCGTGCCGCGGATCGTGCCCGTGATCTTGGACACGCCCTTGCGACTCCGGTAGCGGACTGGGACTTCGACGGTGCGGAGCTTGGCGCGAGCCGCGCGCACCTGCATCTCGACGGTCCATCCGTAGTTGCGATCGCGCATGCCGATCTGATCGAGCGCCCGGCTCGTGATGGCGCGGAACGGACCAAGGTCGGTCGCACGCTGGCCGTAGAGCA
The DNA here is from genome assembly GCA_964434515.1 of uncultured Phycisphaerales bacterium. Taxonomy (GTDB): domain Bacteria; phylum Planctomycetota; class UBA1135; order UBA1135; genus CAYSWE01. Next base: position 10,422 of record CAYSWE010000117.1, read on the forward strand.
CCCGCAGCAGAAAGCCGGCCAGCCGATTGCCGTACCGTGCCTGCGGCAACAGGGCGGCGCGCGCCTCGCGCTGGATCATGCGCGAGCCAATGACCAAGTCCGCGCGACCATCCTTGAGCGGCCGCAGGATCTCGACAAGCTGCTCCGGGTGATCGGAATAGTCTGCATCCACGAACGCGACGAAGCGCTCGCCGTTCCGCTCGGCAATCCCACGCAGACAAGCCGCCCCATACCCGCGCTCGTCCTCGCGAACGACCTCCGCGCCACCGGCGCGCGCCACCTCGGCGCTGCGATCGGTCGAGCCATTGTCGACGACCACAACCCGCAAGCTCTCCCGCTCCCACGGAAGATCGCGCAACACAAGCGGAAGCCCCTCCTCCTCATCGAGGCAAGGAATCACCACCAGCGTCTCTCTCGTGCCCATCGCGGAAAAAACGTGTCGGGAAAAAACGTGTCGTAGTCATTTCTTCGGGGTAAACCGCCCGACTGCGACACGGCTCGGCCCGGAAACCGACCGTCCTACCGGATCAGGTCCACCATGGGAACCTCCCAGCGGGCATCCTCGCCTTCTTGGAGCCGACGCTTGACGCGGCGCACCTCGCTCTTACCGGCT
>CAYSWE010000118.1:0-11032 GCA_964434515.1 uncultured Phycisphaerales bacterium
GTCCCCTACCTCGTCATGCAGTACCTCGAGGGGCAAACGCTCGCGCAACGGATCGCCGAGTCGCAACGCCAAGCGAGTGCCCGGTGTGTTGCACTACCACGCCTCACGCGTTCCGGTTCGCATGAGCTCGTAGCGGACCTCGACCTAGTACTGGCAACCTTCGAACGAGTCGCGCGCACGCTACACGCCGCACACGAAGCGGGTCTGGTGCACCGCGACATCAAGCCGAGCAACCTGATGATCACCGAAGCCGGCGATCCCGTGTTGCTCGACTTCGGCGTTGCCCGCGACGAGCGCAACGTCGATCTCGAACTGACCGTGACCGGGCAAATGATCGGCACGCCGCTCTACCTCCCGCCCGAGCAGATCACCCAGGAAGGCGCGCGCAACGATCGGCGGACGGACATCTATTCGCTCGGCGTGACGCTTTATGAAAGCGTCACGTTGACGCGTCCGTTTTCAGGGTCGAGCCAGCACGAGATCTTCGACGCGATTCTGCATTCGATTCCGCCGCGGGCGCACCGCTTCAACCGAGACATCCCGCACGACCTCGAGATCGTGTTGGCCACCGCGATGGAAGGCGAGCTCGCGCGGCGCTACCGCACGGCACTGGAGTTTGCCGAGGACTTGCGGCGCATCCAGGCCACCGAACCGATCCGCGCGCAGGCGGCGAGCCCGTGGCACAAGACGCGACGCTGGGTGCAGCGCAACCCTTTGGCCACGGCGTTCGTCGCCCTCCTGCTCGTTGCGGCGGGAACGACGGGGACGCTGTGGTTCCAGGCACGCAAGAACCTGGATCGATTCGAGCTGTTGGGCACGCGTGAACGCCTGGACCGCGCCATCGCCGAGCGCGTGCACGAACTCGCCGTGCGTCCCGAGAACGAACAACGCATGCGGGCTTGGCTCACGACGAAAGCCGAACCGATTCTCGCCGAGCTGCCGGCCCGCCGGGCGGCGCTCGCCGCTTTGCGCAAGAAGGCACTGCCCTACACCGACGAACAACGCGTCCTCGACCAGCGCACGCATCCACTGGTCCGCGCCCGAGCACGGCGCGCCGAGTGGCAGTCCAACCTCGCACAACTCGCGAACGAGCCGGCCGACGACGAAGCCAGTAAGCATCGGCTCGCCCTCAAGCGTCAATACGCCCAAGGCAAGATCGACGCGGCAAACCGCGAGATCACGCGCCTCGAGCGTATCGACTCCAGTGGCCGCTCGTGGAAGTTTGCCGATACCACGGACCAGGTGTTTCACGACGGACTCGAACACCTGATCCGCAGCCTGCTCGCCTTCGAAGAGGCCGAAGTCCCACTGGTACGAAAGCGCCTAGCGACGATCGAGCGAGAATCCCAGGACCTGCGCGCGCGCGCCAAGCTCTGGCAAACGGCTGCCGTGACCGTGCGTGCCAGCAATCGATATCATGGACTGGCGCTGCCGCCGCAGCTCGGCCTGGTCCCGCTCGGCACCGATCCTCGTTCGGGGCTCGCGGAGTTCGTCCACCTCGCGTCCGCACCCACCAAGAAGGGCGAACCACAGATCCCCGAACGCGATCAGGCCGGCAACCTGCCCATGCAACAAGACATGGGCATCGTGTTCGTCCTGGTGCCCGGCGGACGCTTTCGTATGGGCAGCCAGCGCGACGATCCGCATCGACCCAACTACGCCCGGACTGCCGACCTCGACGAGGCACCGGTCCACTGGGTGGAACTCGCGCCGTTCTTCCTGGCGAAGTGCGAGCTCACGCAGGCTCAGTGGAAGCGGCTGACCGGTGCCAATCCCAGTAGGTTTCCGGCCGGTGACACGCAGGGCCGGCAGCGTATCAGCACGCGGAATCCCGTGGAGAGCGTGAGTTGGATCCGCGCCCGCGAGGTCCTACGCGGCCTGGCGCTCGATCTTCCGACCGAGGCGCAGTGGGAGTGTGCATGTCGCGCCGGGACCTCGACGCCGTGGAGCTGCGGGCGCACCGGCGCGTCACTCCACGGCTACGCGAACCTCGGCGACGCGACCGCCGGACGGGTCAAGGCCTCCTGGCGTTGGGTCGACTTCGATGACGGTTATTACGTGCATGCGCCCGTCGCGAGCTTCCTACCGAACCCGTGGGGATTCTATGATATGCACGGCAACGTGCGGGAATGGTGCCGCGATTGGTACGAGAATGGCGACTACCGCCGCGAGGCTCGCCCCGGCGACGGCCTGCGGATGACGAGCCCATTCGTCGACGTCCGCGTCTTCCGTGGTGGCTCCTTCGACCAGGATCCGAAGCAACTCCGTTCGGGATTTCGGAACAGTCTGGCGCCCGGCGGCATCGAAGCGGGCATCGGGGTGCGTCCTATGCGATCTGTTTCGCACTGACGCAGCGGCCGGTGCCGACGGCTCACTCGATGTCGATCGCGTAGGTCTCCAGCAGATTCCCGCGGAGCTGCGGCACCGCGGTCAAGACCAAAGGCTGCAGATAGAAGTGCGCGCCTTTGAAGCCCGGGTTGCTTGGGATTCCCAGGTCGAACGACCGGCCGGTCGGCTTGCTGCCCAGGACAGTGAGCCCAACGATGCCGGTGTTGACGTGGCCGAACGGCGCGATCGCCGGCTTCGCGCCACCTGCGCCGACGAGAAAGAGCGCGAGCCCCGGCGTGGCGCCCGCAGTGCCAAAGCGAACGACGCCACCGAGCTTGGCCGCGCCGCTGCGCGAACTCGACCACGGCGAGTACTCGTAGGCGCCGAGGTCGGGACGGAACGTGCCGCACAGCGAGCCATCGAGCGTCCGAGAGCGACCGTCGGCGTCCCGCGTCGATCCGGTGCGGGCGGGATCGCCGGCGTCGTGAGCCGGGGAGCCGGGCCGGGCGCGGTGCGAGCTGTCGAGGCGGGGGTCGACGTTGCGATTGCCATTCTTGCCGTGAAAGCCACCGATCGAGGAGAACACGTCGCTGGCGGTGTAGTTGCGGTAATTGCCGCCCGCATTGTTCCACGAAATCGAATTGAACACGCGGCCCTTCGTGCCGGCGCTGCGCTGGATGCCGAAGCCGGTGCTGTTCAGCACCGTGCACTGATGGACGTCGACGGTCTGGCGAACGTTGATGCCGTCGATGCAACCGATCGCCAAACAGCTCCGGATCGGCTTGGTCAGGGCGGCGTCGACGAGAAAACCCGTCCGCCCACGGTCGACCCGCACGCCGAGCAGATCGGTCTGGGGCGAGAGCGCGCGCACACCATCGGTCGGATAGCGCAACCACACGTGGCGCAGAGTCGCCCGCGCAAGCCGGCCGACGGTGATGCCGCCCCAATCGCCGGTCTTCGGCGCGCGGGTCGGGTCGTTGCGCTGGAAGTATGAGGTCAACACGACTGCGTTTCCCGGCTCGCCGAGGATCTCGAGTTTGCCGCGCACCACGTCGATCAGCGGGAAGCGTCGCGCCAACACGGGCCAGCCCTCGATGACGGTCCCGGCCTTCAGGCGCAGCAGGCCATTCGCGGCGTCGTCGACGCGCACCGGATCGATGATCGCCAGGGCCGGGCCCGGGTAGTTGCCGGGACCGATCTCGACGAGCTTGGTGATGTCCCGCGACAGAACAGCAAAGTGGTTGCCACCGCAGTTCTTGGCGACGTTGCCGAAGCACTCGGCCACCGAGTCGAGCGGAATGCCCCACACGGCGCTGCCGGCACAGCGATCGAACGTCGTGCGCCGGAAGATGTGCAGACCCTTGGGGTTCTTCGCATGCGTGATGCGCACGCCGTGACCCGCCGAGTTGAACACCGTCGAATCCTCGACCAACACGCTGCAAGTCGCGAACACCTCGATCGCCGCGAATCCGTTCCGCTTGCCAGCGAAGCGCAGTTCGAGGCCGCTCGCGAGCAGCGAGGCAAACGTGCCGCCGCCGCGCTGCAACACGAGCGACGGGCCCTCGCCGGCGACCGGTGGACGCACCGGCTTATTCTTCCAGAAGCGACCTCCCCGGGCATCATCGAACCAGTTGGTCATCACGACCTTGCCGCTGGCGCCGCGCACGTCGAGCGACCCACCGACCATCCGTATGCCGGCGCTGACCGGCATCTTGACGATCACACCCGAGTCGATCTGCAACACCTTGTGCGCGGGCACCGAGAACGCGCCGTTGTCGATCGCAATCACGCCCGATCCGTTCAACGAGTTGCGCTTCTCGAGGAACATACGATTCGGCCACGGGACCCGCGCGGAGACCCTCAGCAGCAGATCGTCGGTCACCTTGTTGCCCGCCGCCCTGTTGCCGGAGTAGGCGTTGGCGTTGAAGAAATTGCCGATCAGCGGAAAGCCGCCGCAGCTGCCGATCTGGCAACCCACGACCTTGCCGGTCGCAAACCCGAGGCTGATTCCGTCGGCCCGGCACTGCGCCACATCGACGCGACTCAGGTTGCACACCGGCCCCCCACGGCACCAGATGCCCGGCCGGCCGGTGTTGCCGGCGAAGCGCACTAGCACGCCGTCCATCGTGACGTTGGCGGCCGGGAGGATCTCGAGGCCCATCCAGTCGCCCGGCTGCCCCTGCGTTGCGCCGTCCCTGCTGGAGTCGCCGCCGATCGCGTCGTCCTCGATCGAGGTGATCCAGCACCGACTCGCGACCAACGTGCCGACCACGGCGAAGTTGTTCTTGTCGAGCTTGACGATGGCGCCGGGTTGGATGGTCAATGTCTTGCCCGCGGGCACGGTCATCCCGCCGCTCTGAACCCAGTAGACGGTGCCCTTCTTGAGCGGACCTTGGTTGCCATTGTAAACGTTGCCCGAGATCTTCTGGACCGGGGGCTGGGCGGCGACGGACGCGGCGAGGAGAGCGATCGGGAGCAATCGTAGGTACATGAGCATCGACCAAGGAGTCGGGGTTTCGTCTATCGCCGGCGCGCGCCATAACCAGCCAAACGTATTGTAACGGATATCCAGCCAACGTGCCGCGTCCCTACCAGCGCGCGGCTCCACTCGACCGGTGCCGCCGGCCCTTCGCCGTGGTAAAGCCCTTGTCAGCGTGACTTGGCGTAGCGCTTCCATGCGAAGCCGAGGAACGGCTTCCTAGACTGTGACGACCCACACTTCGACTGGCGATACCGCGTTCCCGATGAAGCGGCCCAGCACGTGACCGCCCAGTCCATCCGTGCAACGTCGAGTGCGACGGCGTTCGATCGCCACCGATGGAAAGTCCAAGACCGAGCTGAGTGCGAGCGCGGAACTGGAAGCGGCGAGGGGTCTCATGCCTTCTCCATGGAGTGACGAAGTGTCGCGCCCGAGAGGGCCAACTTCGGGATTTCGGAACAGTTTGGCGCGGGACGGCGTCGTAGTGCGTATCGGGGTGCGTCCGATGCGATCGCTTTCGCGCTGGCGCGACTGGGGGTGCCGCGCCTGGGCGGACCGCCGATCGTCGAGCGGGGGCTACCGCTGGGCGTGTTCCGTGCGACAATCACCCAGTCTTCCCCTCTAGTCTGAATAGCACATGAGCTTCGTCCCCACCTTGCTGGCCCTTTGTGGCCTCGCCATCGCTGCGCCTTCGCCGGCGCAGCGGCCGTCCGCGGCGACCGCACCATCCCAACGCTGGATCGCCCATTTTCGTGCGCGCTCGTTCCACATCGGTGGCTTCCGCAGTGCTCTTAGGGGCAGTACTCTTACGAATCGGGCGATCCCCAATCGGCGTTCGGCAGCTGAGATCTCACGGGTCGTGGCGAAGCTCGAACAGCGCGCTGCGCACGACCGCAAAGCGTTTGTCGCTGCGGTCGAACGCCTCGGCGGACGCGTCCGGCGCGTGTGGTGGATCATCAACGCGGCTGCGATCGAGCTGCCGGTCGGGCGCGAGGACGCCGTGCGCGGGCTTCCGGACGTCGCTTGGCTCGAGCGGGATCGAGTGCACGTTCCGCTTGCGGCACCGATCCGCACAGCGACCAATGCCACTCACCATCGCGCCGACATCGTCCAGGCGCGCGGAATCAAGGGAACCGGCGTGACCGCCGCCGTGCTCGACACCGGCCAAGACGAGCGCTATCCGGTCCTGAATCCCTGTCCGTGCTCCAACATCGCGCCTCCGTTTCCGACCCGAGCGGCGCTCGCGACGGGCATGCCGCACGCCATCGCTCTGACCGCCGCGAGCAAGCTTGCGCTCACGGGTTTTGCGATTTCTGGCTACGCGGAGCGCCCGGCACGGCTCGCCGTGACGGTATGGAACGACCGCAATGGCTCGCCGAATCGGTCGCTCGGCACGACTTCGGTGACTCTCGGCATTCGTCCGGCGTTCGCCACCGGCAAGTTTCGCTCGGCCATCCCGATCGCGGCCAAGACGCGCTATCACATCAGCGTCCAGGCGGGCACTGGTGCGCGAGTGTTCCTTGATCTGCCGTCCGGAGATCCGAGCACCGTGCGCACACGCATCGCCGGCACGTGGCGCGCCAAGACGCGCTTCCTCGGCTATCGTGTGCTGGCGCGCGGGTGCACGCCGTGTCGACCGCATCGGACCTACTTCAAGGACGGCAAACTCTCCAACCCGCATCGACTGCAGGTCAATCGCAAGATCGGCCGGTTGTCGGCCGACGATCGAGTCGGCCACGGGACCGCGGTCGCAAGCGTCATCGCCGGCGCCAACTGGGGCACGCGCGGTGCCGACCACGGCCACGCCTATGATGCGCGCATCGCTGGCTACGGTGTCGCGGACACGCCAGCGGGTGGTGCCTTCTCGTCGACCATCGTGAGCGCCTGGCAGAAGGTGCTCTGCGACATCCCAGTCTATGGCGTCGTGACGGCGAACTTCTCCTACTCCGGCAGCGACAACCCGCTGTCCGCCACGCAGAAGGCGTTGGACGCGGTGGCCTACAACGGCGACCTACTCATTACGACCGCGGCCGGCGGCGGCCCGAGTTCGCGCAGCCAGATTTCGATCAACGGTATCTCGGTCGGCGCGACGGACGTGAACAAGCGCCGTCTGCAGAGTTCGATTGTCGGACCGGTCCGCGGACAGGTGTTCCCCGACCTGGTCGCGCACGGGCAACGCGTCGTCATGGCCCGCGCCGACAAAGAAGCGGCCGACTTCGTCGGCACAGGCACATCGTATGCCTCGGCGCAGGTCTGTGGCATCGCGACGCTGGTGCGTGCGGCGGCCCGTTCGATGTCGGCCATCGAGACCAAGGCTGTGTTGCTCGCGTCCGCCGAGGCCAGCCCCGGAACCGGCGCGCGGCAGGTAAACGGCGTGGGCTGCGGCTATCCCCTCGCCGATCGAGCGATTCAGATCGCTAGCGATGTGCGACAGCATGGAACCTCGGTGCTGCGCGGTCGTGGTGCGCGCGAGCGCTTTCTCTTCGATGCGAAAAGCGGCCAGCGGGTGCAGATCGCGATCGCGTGGCATCGCCGCGACGTCAACCGGGCGACCGCACCGAACATCGACCTCGTGATCCGCGATCCGCGCGGCGGCGTTGTCGCGACGTCGGCCACGACAACCAACAGCGAGGAGTTCCTCCGCTACGTTCCACGCGCGACCGGGCGCTTCTCGTTTGAGATCATCGCGACGCAGCCGATCGACCCGATCGTCAAGATCGGCTGGGCCAGCAGCGTGCCGAGCACGCGAGGTTCGGCGCGCTACTCGGTGTTCGAGACCGGTTGCAAGGGCAGCGGCGGCGGCGGCGGATGCCCCAAGCTCAAGCAGGACTCGCTCTTCCTCGACGGCTGCCCGGCGCTGATGCCAAAGACGACCTACGCGCTCTTGGTGCAGTGCCCGTGCCCTCTCACAGTCCAGGGCTTCTCGCTCTACTCCAAGGCGGCGCTGCCAGCAACCCCAGTGCAGTGCGCACTCTACGTTCACGACGGCGTCGGCCCCGAGTGGAAGCCGCAGGCGACGCCGGTTCGCGTCGGCACGATGACCGTCGGGACCGCGCCGGGCCTGCATACCGTGACCTTCACGACGCCGTACTCGCTCAGTGCCGCCGAGGCAGCCAACTTCTATATCGCGTTCACGACGCCGGACGACACGTCGATCTGGGCGGACAACGGCACGATGCGCCAGGGCCATCACTGGGAGCGACCGTTGTTCGGCACCTCGTGGATCGGCGACCCTGGTGGATTCCAAGGCACGTACGGCACGATCTCCTGGGACTGGCGCGTGCAGTGCACCCCCGACCCCAGCTGTCCCGGCGGCCCGATCGTCGTCGTGGATCCCGTCCTGCTGCCGACGCTCGGCAACGCGCGGTTTGCGGTGCGCGTCTCCGGTGCCCCCCAGCGAAGTCCGTGCGTGCTGTTGACCGGTGCTCCCGGCCGCTGCGTCGATCTCGGTCCTACGGCCCCCACCTGACACCTTTGCGTCATCCCCGTGTTCCTGGATGGAGCACTCAGCAACACCAAGGGCCAAGCCACGGTCCGCTTCCCAATCCCGCGCATCACCAGCCTCATCGGCGTAACCGTCCAGCAACAGTTCGCTGTCTTCGACAAGAAAGCCAACCGGCTCGGACTCACGTTCTCTGGATACGGCGTTCTCACCATCGGTTTTTGATAGAAAAAACGACTCTGACACGTTTTTTCTATCTGGATGACTGCGAGGCGCCTTTTCTGCTGGGCCGCGGTGGCGGTGACCTTTCTCGTTTACTTGCCGAGCCTGCGAAACGGCTTCGCGATGGACGATCTGCTCATCGCGCGCGGCGTCTTCGAGACCGGGCTGCCGAACCCATTCGTCGTCGAGCTGGATCTGCCGCGCATCTTTGGATCGCACTATTGGGCGGCTTGCGTGGAGAACGACACGCTCTACCGACCGATCACGATGCTCAGCTATGCGCTGCGTTTCGCGGTGTTCGGCGACGCGCCTGTGGCGGCACACGCGATCAACTTGGCGCTGCACCTGTGGGCCGTCTGGCTGGTCGCACGGATTTGCGCGCGGCTCGGCGCGACGCCCCTCGCTGCGGCGCTCGCGGCGGCGGTGTTTGGCGTCCACGCGCTGCATACCGAGGTCGTCGCTGGCATCGTTGGACGAGCCGAGTTGTTCGCGTTCTGCTTCGGGGCCGAGGCGATGCTCCTGCTGGCCCGCCCCGGGCGCATCGGAGTCGCCACCAAGCTCGCAGCGCTGTCGCTGCTGTTCCTCGCGTTTGGTTCGAAGGAGAGCGCGCTCGCCTGGTGGCCATTCACCGTCTTGTTTGTGCTGCTCGTGCCTGTCGGCCTGGACCGGCCGCGCTGGCGCGCAGCGTCCGCGGTCGCCGCCTGGACCCTCCTACCGGTCGCAGCGTTCTTCCTCTTGCGCACTCACATGCTCGCCGGCCTCCCGGGAATCCCTGAGCCTGCGCCGTTCTCGTCGAACCCACTTGCACACGTCGACACGACGGTGCGGATCGTCACCGCGATTCGGCTGCTCGGAACGGGGGTCTGGCTCTCGATTGCTCCATTCGATCTGGCGAGTGACTATGGCGCGATGGTCTTCGAACTCGGCGGCGCCCGCTCCATCGGATTCCTCGCGTCGCTCGCAACACTCGTGATCCTGCTTGGGCTCTTCGTCGTCGCTCGGCGCCGCAGCCCTATGGTCGCCCTGGCGATCGCCGCCTGGCTCGGCTTCTCGCTCATCACCTCGAACCTCTTGTTCCCGATCGGAACGATGTTCGCCGAACGACTCTGGTATGCGCCGAGCCTCGCGATCAGCCTCCTGGCGGCGGCCGGCGTCACGGCAGCGCTCCGTCACGGAACCTGGATGCAGCGCATCGGCGTCGGCCTCGTCCTGGCCTGGATCGCGACCAACGCGGCGCTGACCTGGACCCGCGGCCCCGTCTGGCGCAACGACGCGACGCTCTACACAACCGATGTCTTGCGCCGTCCTCGCTCGGTCAAGCTGCACCTAGCCGTCTCCTCGCTCTACCGCGCCGCACAGCAACCCGGGCTCGCCCGAGCGCACATCGATCGCGCTCTGGAGCTCGATCCGGAGTGCGCGATCGCCTGGAACAACCGCGCTGCGCTGCAGTACGCCACCGGCGACAAAGCCTCCGCCGAGCAGTCGTTCCGCCACGCGCTCGACGCGAAGCACCTCGTCGGTCACCACATCGAACCCGCCATCCACGCAAGCCTCGGCCAGATCCTCGCCGAGCGTGGCGCGACCCAGGCGGCGTTGGCCGAACTCTTGGCCAGTCTGCGCCGTGATCCCGACTTCGTGGAGGCGTGGCGCATCCTGGAAGAACTGCGCACGAACAACAAGCTCGCCCCGGGCCCAATCGCTGCTGGCCTGCGCGAACTCGCCAGACAGCAGCCCACCCGCTGCGAGTGGAACGGCTACCTCGGTCTGCTCGCGCGCAAAGAGCATCCGACCCAAGCGCGAGCAAGACTCCGCACGGCCATCGCCCGTCTGCCCCGCGGCGGCCGCTACGCCGAACTACGCTCGCTCTTGCAAATCGCACTGTTCGAGACCTGGCCCAGGGCAAACCGTGAGCCAAGCGCACTCGCCGTCGCGCGGGACCTCGCGGACGACAAGTTGGCTCCACCCGCGGCGCGCGCGCACGCGCGCCGGTATCGCGACGGCGGCTGAATCGTGTCGAACCATGCGAAGCGACCCGCGGGCCGAAGCCCGCGGGTCGCTTCTCATAGTTCTCTCTCTGCCCCCGGCGACATCGAAGAGCGCGGAGAACCCAGCCTGCACGACGTGTTCAAGTTTGAGTGCGATGTGGCGTGCTGCTGAGTTCTACGCGCGCCTCGAAGGCGCCGTCTGGTGAACGGCCTCTCACCTCCGCTCACATTCCTTAGAGCGTCGAACTGCCAAGAACCTGTCAGCCTTTTCAGGTTTTTTTTTGTTCCTGCCTACTCGGGCTCTTAGAGAGCGCGGCTAAAGCTCCGGCACAGCTCGCTCGAGTTTCGCGAGGGCGCGCGTGTAGCGCTTGCGCGCAGCCTCGGCAGACGCGAGATGCAGCCGCTCCGCTAGCTGCTCAAAACTCAGGTCTTCCCAGAGCCGCAGCGTGATAATCTGCCGCTCGGAAGACTCCAGCATCGCCAGGCGCGACAGAAGCAGATCTTCTGCTTCACGATTGCATGCCGCGGTGCGCGGACCGGTCAGCGTGGCGGCCGGCACGGCGTCGGTGGACGGTA
>CAYSWE010000119.1:0-10965 GCA_964434515.1 uncultured Phycisphaerales bacterium
AACGCATCTTTCTGCCGGGTCGTCGCCTGCCGATCGCGCTCGTGCCCAACACGCCGCCGTGGCGGATCCTGACCCGGGCGCGCGACGAAGCCCATCGTTTCGCCATTACCTACCATCGCAAGCTACGCGGCAAGCTCGGCAGCGAACTTGACGAGATCGAGGGCCTCGGTCCGAAGCGGCGCCGTGCCTTGTTGAAGCGCTTCGGCAGCCTGTCCGCAGTGCGCGCGGCAACGCTCGAGGAGCTGATCCGCACTCCTGGGCTGCCGCGTCACGTGGCGGAAGCCGTGTTCCGCTGCTCTTGATCCTAAGAAGGACTGCGACGCGTTCGTGCCGTCACAGAACGCGGGCGAGGGTGGCCACGAACAAACCTACGTCGGTGACGACGGGGGTCGTGTGGGAGGAGCCCCGATCGCTGAGCTTCGCGGCGACGGCCGGGTTGATGTCGACGCAGACGAGTTGGGTCGAGGCCGGGAGCATGTTGCCGGTGCCGATGCCATGCAGCATCGTGCCAAGCACGATGACCAGCTCGGCGCCGTCGAGTAGCTCGGCATACTGGTCTTGCGCACGGATGAGGTCCATCTCGGTGTCCGGGATCGGGCCATCGTCGCGGATCGATCCAGCGAGGCAGTAGGGCACGTTGGCTTCCGTGAGAGCGTGCATGATGCCGCGCGTGATCCGCCCGTCGGCCACCGCTTTGGCGATGCTGCCAGAGGCGCGCACGAGGTTGATCGCGCGCATGTGATTCATGTGGCCATGCAGGACTGGCTGCCCGGTGTCCTGAGCGACACCGAGGCTCGTTCCCAAGACCGCGGCCTCGATGTCGTGTACCGCGAGGGCGTTCCCGGCGAGCAACGCAGAGACGTAGCCGCGCCGGATGATCGACGCCAGGGCTTGCGCTTGCCCGGAGTGGACGAGGACTGGCCCTGCGACCAGCACGACACGCCCGCCGCCGCGGATGATCGTGCGCCACCTGCCCGCGAGCAGACGGACTTGCTGCTCGACGCGCCGCTCGCTCGAGATCTCACTCGACATGAACGCGAAGTCCGCTGCGTCGCGGACCTTGGTGTCCGGTGTCACCTGGACCCCGCCGTGGCCAACCACGACGTCGTCGCCGACGTGCAGGTCACGGAGCTTGACGCAGCGCGCCGAGGTGTTGCCGCCGGAATGCGCGACCACGACGACCGCGTCCATACGCTGACGCTGGACCGTGACCCAGGCGTCCTCGACGTAGACACGCGTCGCCAGGTTGGTGGTCGAGTAGAACCCGGTGGGAGCGACGCCGGGCTTCTCGACGCGCGCCAACTCGGCCGGACGGACATCGGGTGGGCTGAAGCCGAGCGCGCCGAGGTTGGCGAGGATTGCTTCGAGGCCGTCGCGATCCTCGGCCGTGAGCTCCAGCACGACGCGCGACTCTTCCTCGGTGGAGCGTCCGAGTTCGAACGTCGTGACTTCGTACGTGCCGCCGCCAGCGGTGATGACATCGAGGGCCTTTCCGAAGAGCCCTGAGTCGATCAAATGACCCGTTGCCTCGATCTTCATGATGGGAATGCTAAGGGGTGCGGGTTAGAAGCGTCCGCAGAATCCCGCGCTGTCGGCGAAGGTCTGCTCGCGTGGTGTGGTGTCGCTGGCGAGGCTGTCCTATTCCATAGACACGATGTCGAACGATAGCTTGGTGGTTCCGTGCGCGTCCTGTGGGGCGCTCAACCGTGTTCCCAACGCGCGGCTTTCGGATGTTCCGGTCTGTGCGGATTGCGGCGAGCGCTTGCTGCATCGTGGCCCTGTGGCCGTGGACGCAAAGCGCTTCGAGCGCATGACACGCCACTCCGACCTGCCCGTGCTCGTGGACTTCTGGGCGCCGTGGTGCGGTCCATGTCGCAGCATGGCACCCGAGTTCGAGGCCGCCGCAGCCCAACTCGAGGGGCGCGTGCTGTTGATCAAGCTCGATACCGAAGCACAGCCCGGACCGGCACAAGAGAACAACATCCAGTCGATCCCAACGATGATCCTCTTCGGCCGCGACGGTCACGTCCTGGCCCGCCAGTCCGGTGCAATGTCGGCCGCCCAAATCCTGCAATGGGTCGATGGCGCCCTGCGCTAGCTGCCCCGGCCCTCATTTGCCGATGGCTCACGCTTCGTCGTCGTCGGCCGATTCGTCGGCCCAGGGGAGCGTGACGCGGAACTCGGCGTATTCGCCCGCTTTGCTCTGGCACTGCAGCGTTCCGCCGTGCGATTCGACGATGCCCATCGATACCGCGAGCCCGAGACCGGTGCCGCCACGGTCGCGCTTGGTCGTGAAGAATGGCTGAAAGATCCGCTCTTGTACCGTGTCGGGAACACCGGGGCCGTTGTCGCGCACGATCAGGACTACGGCCTTGCCGTCGTCGGACTTGCAGGTCGTTACGGTGATCAACTTGTCGTGCTTCCGTGGGTCGGCGACCAGGGCATCGCGCGCGTTCAGCAGCAGGTTGAGGAGAACCTGCTGCAACTGCTGCGCGCGGCCCGGGATCGTTGGCAACGACGGGTCCTCGTTCAGATTGAGCTGGATCCCTTGCTTGCGGATCCGGCTGCCGATCAGCGAGAACGTCCGTTCGATTACGCTGCGTATGTCGGTCGGGGCGCGGTAGTCGGCTGGCTGGCGCGAGAAATCGAGGAGGTCGCGGACGATCGACGCGATGCGCATGCCTTCCTGGACGATGTCGTCGGGGAGGCGCGCGTCGGTGTCCCCTTCGCGGATCAGCTGTGCGCAGTTGATGATCGTGGTGACCGGGTTGTTGATCTCATGCGCGACGCCGGCGGCGAGTTCGCCGACCGCCGCGAGTCGCTCTGCCTGCGAGAGTCGCAGTGAGAGCTCCTCGGTCTCGGACGTATCGCGCACAACCCCGACGAAGCGTGCCGGCCCCGGTTCGGTGATCTCCGAGATGGAGATCTGGCACGGGAAGTCCGTGCCGTCCCGCCGGCGTCCGATCACGCTCCGAGCGACGCCGATGGCCTTGGCCTGCCCGGTTTCTCGGTAGGTCCGTAGATACGCGTCGTGCTCGCTCCGATAGGGTTCGGCCATGAGGACGCTGACGTTTCTGCCGAGTAGCTGATCAGGCTCCCAGCCGAAACCTGTTGCCACGGCAGGATTGGCCAGCACGATCGCTCCGGTCGCGTCGATCGCGATCACCGGGTCGATCATCGCGTCGAGCACGTGGGCGAGCTGGGTCTGGGAGATGCGCCATTCCGTCACGTCTTGGCCGATCGCGATCAGGCCGACGGTCGCGTCTTGATCGTTGACGATGGGTTCGACGTTCCAGAGCAGGGTGTGCTTCACTCCCTCGCGCGACACGATCACGCTCTCGATGTCGCGGGCCGACTGGCCGGACAGGACCAAGTCCAGATCGCGCCGCACGCCGTCGCGGGCGTGCGCGGGAACGAACTCGTGGATGTAGTCCTGGCCCAGGGCGTGGCCGCGGCTCATGCCGAAGATCTTTTCCGCGTGCGGGTTCCATTCGACGACGCGGAGGTCTGGAGTCAGTGCCACAATTGCGCAGCTGCTCGCCTGGATGAGCAGGCGATGAATCGCCACACTGGCGGAACTGCCGTCCAAGAGAGCACGCAGCGCGACATAATCGTCTTCGGAGCTGGTCATGTCTCTGTCCTCTACGTTACGGCCCTCTACGTTACGGCCCTCTACGTCACGGCCGACGTCGGCGCAGCGCAGCGAGCGCCGCTTCGCGCTGCGCCGCGGGGATGAGCCGCTCGACCTCGTCATTGATTCGGTCGAACCCACGGCGGATCTTACGCAAATGGTCGACCGCCAGCAGCTGCTTGGCATTCGGCAGAAGAAAACGGTCTTCGCGCTCGAGGTGCTCGAGGTAGTGCGTTGCGTAACAGCGGACCGTCGTCTCGAGCGCGACGGGATCGTCTTGCTCGATCGCCGCACAGAGTTGGGCGATCAACACGTTGCCCTCGCGATGCTCGGCGCGGAACACACCGATGGAGCCGGTACGGTCGCGCATCCCGAGCGGAACGAGAGTTGGGAACAGCACCTCTTCCTCCTTGCGCTCGTGCACCGGCGGGATGACCTGTCGAAGAATCAGGCGGGCGTGGCTCCAGAACTGTGCGTCCATAGCCGCACCCCGCACCAGCTGCCGGGTTTCGTCCAGCATGGCGTGAATGGCGTCGGTGATCTGTTGGTGCTCGCGTGCAAGCTCCTCCAGGGGGCAGGCTCCAGGTGGGATGCCGATTCTGTTTCCTCCAAGACCGATGGGTAGAGCGTCCCGGGCTTTGCAAGAATCAGACCTGGCTGCGGGTCCAGGCCTGCGAATCGCTGCACGACTCGGTCTCGGGCTTCGTTGCACGGCTGCGAAACGAAGGTTCCTGCGCTCGCAGGTTTGCGAGCCGCACTTCTGAATCACACGACTAGGTCCCGGCCAGGTAGCCCTTGAGTTTGAGCTTGTCGATTCGCCGGTAGAGCGTCGCGACGGAGAGACCCAACTCCTTGGCTGCACGCTCTCGGTTGCCGTCGCACAGTCGCAGGGCCAGGCAAATGTGCGAGCGCTCGAACGCTTGCACGGCTTCGTCGAGCCTCAGGCTTGGCGCCTGATCCGCGCTCGCAAACTCCTTGGGAAGATGGTGCAGATCCAGCCGATCGGCATCCACGAGGATGAGCGCGCGCTCGAGGACGTTGGACAGTTCCCGCACATTGCCCGGCCAGCGGTAGCGACAAAGCGCACGAATCACGTCGGCGGACACGGTCGGCGGCCGTCGACCCTGGCGCCTACAGAGCCTCGCGAGGAGTTCGTGCACGAGCGCGGGAATGTCCTCGGTCCGTTCGCGCAGCGCCGGGACCTGGATATGGATGACGTTGAGCCGGTAAAACAGGTCTTCGCGGAAGCGGCCGTCCTTGACGCGCGCTCGCAGGTCGCGGTGCGTGGCGCAGAGGATGCGCGCGGCGAAGTGAACGGGATGATCGCTTCCGACCGGCAGGATTTCACGTGCCTCGAGCGCGCGCAGGAGCTTGGCTTGCAGCGGGTTGGTCAGCTCGCCGATCTCGTCGAGGAACACCGTCCCATGCCCGGCCGCACGCAGGATGCCCGGGCGAGCTCGTGCCGCTCCGGTGAACGCCCCCTTCTCGTGCCCGAACAGTTCGCTCTCGACCATGGTCTCGGGCAGGGCCGCCACGTTGATGGTCAGCATCGGATCGCCGGCATGCGGACCGAGGTCGTGGATGGCCTCGGCGACCACCTGCTTGCCCGTGCCGGTCTCGCCGGTGATGAGCACGATCGCGTCCGTCCGCGCCGCTCGCTCGACCCACGTCTTGACTTCTTTCAGCGCCGGCGACTCGCCGGTAAACCCGTTCCGCGGACGAGTTTGCAGCGCGCGTCGTAGCTTGGCGTTGTCTGCCGCGAGCCGCTTGTAGTCTACGAGCCTCGTCAGTTTGCGAGCGAGTTCCTCGTAGAGGACCGGCTTCAGGATGTAGTCGTGCGCGCCGGCTCGCATCGCCTCTACGGCCGTCTCGAGCGTGCCGTGGCCGGTCATGACGATCGTACCAAGCTCCTCATCCACTTCTCGAACGCGGGTGAGCAGCTCGATCCCATTCATCTTCGGCAGCATGAGGTCGGTGACGAGCGCATCAAACGATCCGGATCCGACCTCTTCGAGCGCAGCCTCAGCTGTGGCGGACGCCACAACGTCGAAGCCATGACGGGTCAACGCGCGGGTGCACGCCTCGCGCTGGCGCTCTTCATCTTCGACGATCAGGACGCGGGGCATGTCAAATCTCCTGCGCCAAAGAGCCTACGGGGACAGGTCGGGAAGCGCCAGTCACGCGCGTGACCGATTGCCGCACCTCTTGCTTTGCCGCGGCCGACTTCGCAAGCTAGTCACGGGTCGCGATGCAATCGCTTGCGCGGTCGCATCGCGTCGTTCTTCCCCTCGTCCTCCCTGTGGAGCTGACTCCATGTCACGACGGAACGTCATTGCGCCCCTGGTCCTCGCCTTCCTGCTCATACCGCCGATTGCGATCGCGACCGGGGCAGGCGGCCATCCGATTCCGAAACGCACCCAGCCTGCCAAGTCCGCAGGGTTTACGCTCGCCGACTGGCCCATGACCGACGCCGAGCGGCGCGGCAAGGCGGTTTACGAGCGAAAGTGCTTTGGCTGTCACGGAAAAACCGGGCGTGGCGACGGCGAGGCGGCGGCCTACCTGAACCCGATCCCACGAAACTTCCAGAGGGGGCAGTTCAAGTTCCGGTCGACGGGCGGTTCGGATCTGCCGCTCAACGAGGACTTGCTGCACACCGTGACCTGCGGTCTTCCGGGGTCGTCGATGCCGTCTTTTCGGCTCGTGCCCGAAGAAGAACGCCAGGATGTCATTGCCTATGTGCTGTATCTCGCGACCTTCGGGCGAGCTGCGCAGGAGGTCCAGTTCATGCTGGAGGACGGCACCAAGACGTTGGCTCAGATCAAGGGCTCGATCGAGTCGTTGCGAGCCACCGTGCGTGCCGATCTCCTCGAATCGCGCCGGCGCGTGGCGCTGCCCAAGGTCCCCGACTCGACGCCGGCATCGATCGCGGCGGGGCGCCTGCTCTACCAGAAGACCTGCGCTGCTTGCCATGGCACCACGGGTCGTGGCGACGGCTTTTCGTCGTTCGCCCTGCGGGACTGGAAGGACGCCCAGGTCGTTCCCCGAGATTTCACCGGCGGTGTTTTCCGCGCGGGGAGTAGCTCGCGCGATCTCTTCTTGCGTCTCCGGACGGGCATCACCGGGACACCGATGCCGGCAGTGTCGCGTAGCGACGCGGAGCTGTGGTCGATTGTTCATTACATCGAGAGCCTGGTTCGTCCCGGAGTGATTCCAGTGACTCGAGGGGTCGGCTGTTCGCATGGAGGTGACCGATGACCGATGCTGCTCTACCGATGAGCGCGGTTCACGAGGAAAGCGATGTCCTCGTCGTGACTCGACTGGTCCGCTGGCACTTGAGTGCCGCCTTCTTCTTTGCGTTGCTGTCGATGAGCTTGGGGTTTTGGATCTCGTTCCAGTTCCTCAATAGCTATGGGGGCGACGGGATCGAGTTGCTCAGCTATGGCCGGATCCGATTGATACACACCAATATGATCGCGTTCGGCTTCTTGGTGAATGGCTTCCTGGGGGGGCTGTACTACGCAGTGCCGCGCATGACCGGGCGGCCGGTGGCGAGCGCCAAGCTCGGCTACTTGGTGTTCTTCGTTTGGCAGTTTCTGATGTTGGCGACCATTGTCGGTCAGATGCTCGGATACTGCCAGGCGGTCGAATGGGGCGAGACCCCGACTGGGTTTAGCCCCGGCACGTTCGACATGAACTACATCCCGGTCGACTTCCTGGTCGAGTTTGGCGCCATTCTCGTTGCCGTCCAGTTCCTCTCGCCGATTGCCCGGTCGATGAACAAGCGAATGTATGTTTCGCTCTGGTACATCAGTGCCGGCATCGTTTGGCTCATTCTGACTTACGTCATGGGGAACACCATCCCGGAATGGCTGATGCCCGGCACTTCGGGCGGGGCCACGGCTGGCCTCTACATCCATGACCTGGTAGGCCTGTTTGTTACGCCGATGGGCTGGGGACTGATGTATTTCTTCGTGCCCATCATCTTGCGCCGTCCGATCTGGAGTCACGCGCTGTCCGTGATCGGCTTCTGGGCGCTGGCCTTCTTCTATCCGCTCAATGGCGTGCACCACTTCCTGCTGTCGTCGATCCCGATGTCGGTGCAGTATGGCGCGGTCGTCTCCACGATCGCCGTGGAAGTGGTTGTCACCACGGTCGTCGTCAACTTCTTTGCGACCATGATGGGGCGTGGCAAGGCAATCGTCACCAACCTGCCGATCCGTTGGTTCTATACCGGCATGGTGTTCTACTTCATCACGTGCCTGCAGTGCGCGTTCCAGACAACCCTCACGTTCCAAGAGATCATTCACTTTACCGACTGGGTACCTGGGCATGCGCACTTGGTCATGCTGGGTGTGTTCTCTTTCTGGATCATGGGGATGACGACTTGGCTCTGGCCGCGGCTTACTGGCCACGACTGGCATAATCGTCGGCTCAACCACTGGCATTATTGGCTGACGATGATCGGCCTATTCTTGATGTTTTTGGATTTGACCGCGGCGGGAGTCGTGCATGGGTTCATGAACAAGGCGCTGTCGCCGTGGATCGAGATTGTGGACGCCATGAAGCCGTTCTGGGTGCTACGGACGTTTGCCGGCGGCATGATCCTCGCCGGACAACTCATCTTCGTCTGGAACATGTTTCGTACTGCGAGAGGCAACAAGCCTTATGACTATCGCGTGGATCTCGTAGCGGAGGAGGCTGCCTGATGGATCGCTTCAAGAATGTGCTTCTGTTCGCGGGGTTTGGCTGCTTTCTGTTTTCTGTGCTCTTGTCGGCGCTCTACCCGTGGATGATTACCGACGCGAGACGCGCCGAGGCCACGATCCGGGAGGTCGCGAGCCCCGTCTCGCCGGACTTCAAGCTGCTCAAGGACGCCTATCCGGTCGAGTTCGTTGCTGCGTTCCGCAACGCGGAGCGGGCGCTCACAGACCGAGAGATTGCGCTGGGCAAACCTGATGCCGCGGCGCGTGCGGCGAGTGACGAGGCCTGGGTGGACGCCTACACCGACGCACTGCGTCGCGGACGCAACCAATACATCAGCGAGGCATGTTGGCACTGCCACAGCCAGTTCGTCCGCCCGGTCGCGAACGAGTCGGTGCGGTTTGGCAAGGTTCGTCGGCCGGAGCATGACAACAACGCGTTGCAGCGCCCCGTGCTCTGGGGCACGCGCCGCGTGGGGCCGGACCTTACACACGAGGGCGGTCGGCACTCCAACGACTGGCACGTGGCTCACTTCGCCAATCCTCGCTCCGTCACTCCGGGCTCGGTGATGCCGACCTACAAGTGGTTCTTTAGGACTGGCTTCGTGGTCGCACGTACGATCGATCCGGAGGTCGCGGAACGCGAGGGCCTCGATCCGAAGCGCGCCTACAATCTCCCCGGCCTGTATGGCACGAAGCAGGAGGCCGAGGCAGCGTTGGAGCGTGTGAAGAGCAAGCTACCGAGTGCGCTCGAGGCCGAGGCGGATCGACTCTTCATCCGGGAAGGACGTGGTCCCAACGCGACCGGCTTGTCCGTGATCGCTTATCTGCAATGGCTAGGAACCTGGGAACCGAAAGCGGAGACGGCACAATGACCGAGTCGACTACGAACGACGCACAGCGGCACGACATCCGGGTGCGGCGCTTCATGCTGGTTTTCTTCGGGTTCGTGGTGCTCGGCTGCGGGCTTGGCTTTGGCTACAAGCTCTACGAGTTCATCCACGACCTGACTGCTGAGAACGGACTTCGGTTCGCGGGCGCGCACATCCTGACGTATCTGCTGGTGGCCGGTGGGTTTGGCCTACTCTTGATTTACGCGTTCATCGCTGGGCAGTTCTCGGACATCGAGCAGCCAAAGTACCACTTGCTCGAGGAGGAGATCCGTCTCGATCACGAGGAGTTCGGCTTAGATGAGGAGAAGCACCCGAGCTTCGACGCACAGGAGGCGACGCGATGAGCGAGCATACAAGCACGCGGCCTGGAGAGCAGCAGGAAGGCAACGATCAGGAGGTCTATCCGTTTCACTACGGACATGGTCGGCTGCCGTTCTTCATGAAAGTCGCTTGGGTCGGGTTCATCATCCTGGCGACGTACTACATCGTTGCGTTCCTACTTACCGCGTTAGGCCAGGAGCTCGGTGCGTGAGACGGCCAGTTGTGCGCACTGCGGGCTCAGTGTCCGCCGGCGCACGGTCCGCCGCGGCTCGGGCCCGGGGACGAGCAGTCCCGACGACGTCTACTGTTGCATCGGCTGTCGGATTGCGGCGCGGATAGCTCCAGGGGATCGTAGCGGCGGACGCTTCCTAGAAGCGAGGATGCTGTTTGCGGCGTTCCTCGCTATGGGCGTGATGACCTTCAGTCTGGTTCTCTGGGGCGAGCACGCGTACATCGTCGAGCCGGACCCTTCGATGGACCAGCTGCGGGCGCTGCTCCGCGTCGTACTCGCGTTGTTCTCGTTTCCGGTTTTTGTATTGCTCGGTCCGGACTTCGCCCGCGGCGCTTGGTTGGATCTGCGCCAGGGCGTCTTTCGCATGGACGCGCTGATTCTGTTGGCGACACTCGCAGCCTACGCGTTGTCGGTGGTGAACACGCTCCAGGGAACCGGCGAGGTCTACTACGAGACCGCGACGATGGTTCTGGTGATCGTGAGCTTCGGGCGGAGACTGGAGGCGCACACGCGGGTTCGTACACGCGACGCGGTCGAGTTGCTCAAGCGGCACCTGCCGGCGGTCGCACACCGACTGACCGGTGCCACGGAGGAGGAGGTTGCTCCGGACGCGCTGGAGGTCGGCGAACTGGTTCGTATCGCGCCCGGCGAACAGTTTCCGGCCGATGTGCGCGTGCTTGCTGGCGAGAGCCAGGTGAGCCTGGCGCATGTCACGGGCGAGGAGGCGGCGCTGCGAGTCGCGCCGGGCGACGGCGTGGTTGCTGGCTCGATCAATGGGGATGGCCAGCTTCGCGTCGTCGTCGAACGCAAATGGGTGGATGGGGGGCTCGGCCGCATTCGGGAACTGCTCAACACGCCACTGCCCGCTACGCGCACGACTCGAACCGTCGACCGGTTGGCTGGGTGGTTGACGGTCCTTGCCGTCAGCTTGGCGGTTGGCGCAGGCGTGTATCATGGAGTCGTCCGCGATAGCGGCTTGGGCGACGGGCTGCGCGTCGGGCTGGCGGTCTTGTTGGTGGCCTGCCCGTGCGCGCTCGGTTTGGCGACTCCGCTCGCCTATCGGGCAGTACGAGCCGGGCTCGCGGAGCGCGGAGTCTTGGTTCGCGACCCAGCTGGATTGGAGGCTGCGGCACGGCTCGACACGATTGTGTTCGACAAGACCGGGACGCTGACCGAGGGCGGCGGAAT
>CAYSWE010000120.1:0-10939 GCA_964434515.1 uncultured Phycisphaerales bacterium
TCGGCGTGCTGCGGCTCACGACCAAGGTTGCGCTGCGCCGCGGCGACCAAGCCGGCGACTACGCGTTCGCGGTCGGAGAGCTCAAGGCCGAGTTGCCAGCCACCGCCCGCCGCGACGGCTGCCGGCTGGTCTGGCGCAAGGGCCCACTCCAGGCGATCGTGCCGATCCACGCCGACGCGAACCGACGGTTCCACGCCAAGCTCGTCCCGGCCGGCCAGGTCAGGCTGGTCACCGACACTGACGGCAAGCAAGTCCAGCTCGGCGTGTTCGAAGTCAAGCCGCGACAACCCTGAGCGCGACGGCGGCGGCACGTGCACTTGTGAGGCACTACCGGAAACGTTCCTTGAGCTTGAGGAAGTGGCGCTCGAGCAGGTTCCAAGAGAGGAGCGCGGCGGCGATCGACGCGGTCGTCGTCAGAGCGACGTATAGGAGCTGCGCGGGGAGTCGCGAGCCGCCGACGAGCGCCGCGTCGTTGGGATTGTAGATCGCCCGCATCCAGGTGCTGACTGGGCCATGCCACATGTAGAGCGCGTAGCTGTACTTGCCCAAGAACAGCATGGGCCTCGAGCCGAACGCGCGCGCCAGCAGCGTGCGTGGCTTGGCCGTGACCGTGATGACGAGCAGCGCACCAAAGACGAGCGCGATGCCGCTGAAGCGCAGCGACTGCAGCGGAAGTTCGCGCCAGCCCGCCGGCCGATGCAGCTCGAGCAGCGCGATCGGAATGCAGGCAACCACGCCGACGACGAGCGCCACGCGGCGCCAACGGGCGAGTCCGCCCGGGTCTCGCGCGAGGATCGCCAGAAAGGCACCCAGCACGAGCCCGTCCATGCGCGCCGGGGTCAGCACGAAGCTCGACACCCAACTCACGTGCGGATCGAGTGCGAGCACCAAGCGCAGCGACAGCGCGACGCCAAAGAGGACGGTGCACGTCGCAAGTAGCGCGCGTCGTGAGCAGACCAACACGACCAGAGGCCAGACTAGATAGAACTGCTCCTCGATGGCCAGCGACCAGAAAACGTTGGGGATATGGTGTTGGTACCAGACGCCCTTCCATGCGATACGAAAATTGCTCAGGTAGGCCCAGTGCCACGCCTGATCCGGCGCTGAGTCGGCAAGGTATGCGTCGATCGCCGGGCTGCCCAGCATCGGCAACACGACGAAGAACAGGAACAGTGCAAAGTAGTAGAGCGGAAAGATGCGCAACGTGCGGCGCGCATAGAAATGCGAGAAGTAGTGCGACCGACCCTTGGCCTTCCACAGGATCCCGGTGATCAGAAACCCCGAGAGCACGAAGAACAGGTCGACCCCCATCCAACTCCGCGAGGCCAGCCCCCACACGACCGCGTCCCCGACGAAGCTTCCTTTTTCGATCCCATGAAAGAAGTGCTGGAACATCACGAGCAGAATCGCGAGCGCGCGGATTCCGTCGAGCACGGGGATGTGGCGACCGTGCGAGGGGGAGGTGGCAGCATCGGACATCGCGCTGAGGCTCGGGCCCGGAATCGCCGACGTCAAGGCACTACAGCCAGCGAGTCGCGCGCGAGCTATCCTTTGTCTGGCACTTTCCCAACGCAGGCACCTTGCACACCGACCTAAACCAGCCACACCAAAGCCCACAGGCGTCCTCGCCAAGCCCGCTGCTGCCTCTCCTAGCGATTCTGCTGCTGGCCGTAGGGCTTCGGCTGACGCGGCTCCACGAGAGCGTCTGGATCGACGAACTCTATACGTCGAATCTGTTCGTCGGGCACCCCTTGGTGCTGATGAAGACGTTGTTCAGTGACATCCATCCACCGCTGTATTTCGTGGGCATGCACTTCTGGAACGCACTGTTCGGTGACTCCGAACTCTCGTTGCGCATGCCTCCGTTGCTCTGCGGTCTCGCCAGCGTGGTCGTGCTGTTCCAGCTCGGCCGGCGCGTGTTCGACACTCGCACCGGCCTGATCGCCGCGCTGCTGCTCGCACTCTCGCCCGTGCACATCTGGTATTCGCAGGAAGGCCGGCCCTACTCGTTCGACGTCCTGATGCTGCTGGTCACGACCTTGGCTTTCGTGGAACTCTCCGGCGCTCGCGCGTTCCGCTGGTCGCTGGCCTTCTTCGTTGGGCTGTTCGGCATCGCCTTCACGCACTACTACATGGCGGCGTTCGTGTTCGCGTTTCCCGTGCTGGCCTGGTTCGCGAAGTCGCCGAGCCGCGGCCGCATCACCTGGATCAGTGGCATGATCGCCGTGCTCGTCGGTGCCTATATCTTCGCCAAAGCGTCGATCTCACACGTAGATACCGGGCGCAGCTACCTGAGGGCGTTTGATCTCGCCGAAGCGTGGCGTCTGTTCTTCCATTGGTTTCTGACCGGCAACAGCCTGACACCCATCGGCGAGCCGCCGCGGCTCGCGCCGCTGCTTTGGGCGATCCAAGGAATCGGCGTGCTCGCCGTGCTGCTTGGGATCCTCCGCTCCGTCAAGCGAGGTCCACTCGCCCGGACGGCCGGCGGGCATCCATGGCAGATCCCGTTGCTCGCCCTGGTTCTGCCCGGCGCGCTCTTCGTCCTGACGCTCATCGGACTCGACCGAACCTACATCGAACGCAGCGCACTCCCAAGTCTGCCGCTGTTCCTGCTCGTCCTCGCGGCCGGCGTCGGTGGCATCCGCCGCGCGTGGCTCGCCAACGGGATGCTCACGCTCACGGTCGCCGCGGCGGCAACGGCCCTCGTCGGCTACTTCGCATTCGAGGGCAGCTGGACCGTATACAAACCACGACCCGACTGGCGCACGGCCGCCGCCTACCTCACCAACGAAATCGAGCACACCGACGGCGTGCTCAGGGTGTACTCCGACTACGTGTCGCCGACGCCGCTCACGTACTACGATCCCCGCATCGCCGAGACCAAGACCTTCGTCCGCAATGACCGCAAGGTGAAGAAGCTGCTCGCTACGACCGGCCGGATCTTCGGCACAGAGGGCTTTCCCGGTGGCACCATTCGCACGTGGCTGCAAACGCGCCTCGATGAATTCGACACAAGACTCGACACCGACCAGCGGGCGATGCGCGCCGCGATCGATCAGCTCTCGGCCAAGGACCCCTTGCACGTGCGCTCTCGACACGACGCTACGCGGCCGTTCTACGTGATCGTCTTTGGCACCGTGCCCCCACGAGTCGCAAAGCTCGTGCGCGCCTGCAAGAAACTCGCGACGCGGCAGTTTCGCAGCCTGACGATCTTCAAGCTGCAACGCCATCCGAGCTGAATCGAGATGCTGGCCCGCCTACGCCCCTACATCGAGATCGCGCGCATCGATCATTGGTTCAAGAACGTCTTCATGGCGCTCGGCATCCTCGTCGCGCTGTTCTACGAACCCGACACCATCGCCGGGATCGGCTGGAGACTGGTCGTCGCAGTGCTGGCGACCTGCCTCGTAGCGTCCAGCAACTACGTGCTCAACGAAGTCCTCGACGCAGCGACGGACCGCCTGCACCCAACCAAACGCAATCGTCCCGTGCCCGCCGGCCGCGTGCACATCCCCACGGCGCTCGTCGAGTGGCTGGCGCTCGCCGCCGCTGGCTTCGCGTTGGCCTTCACCATCAACGTGCCGTTTGCCGGCGCCGCGATCGCGCTCTGGATCATGGGCCTCATCTACAATGTCCGCCCGATCCGAGCCAAGGAGCTGCCCTACCTCGACGTCATCACGGAATCGATCAACAATCCCATCCGCCTGCTGCTTGGCTGGTTCCTCCTGATCCCCGACAAGCTCCCATCCATCTCACTCTTGCTCTCCTACTGGGCGCTCGGAGCATTCTTCATGGCAACCAAGCGTCTCGCCGAACTGCGCGAGATCGGCGACCGAGCCGTCGCGGCCAGGTACCGGCGCTCCTTTGCGTTCTATACCGAAGAGCGACTCCTGGTCAGCCTACTGTTCTACATCAGCGCCTGCGCCTTCTTCGGCGGCGTCTTCATCGTGCGCTGCAAGCTCGAGCTCGTGCTCTTCGTCCCCGTAGCCGCGGGGCACTTCGCCTACTACCTGGCGCTAGGTCTCGCCCCGCACAGCCCGGTGCAAAACCCCGAAAAGCTCTACAAGGCGCGCGGTTTCCTGCTCTACACGCTCTTCGCGTTCGCGTTCTTCGTGGCCCTCATGTTCACCCGCATCCCGATGCTCTACGACCTATTCAACTTCGACGCCCCGAAGACGCCCTCACTCTGGGTGCTCGAGGCGTGGCCAAGACATGGCGGCTAGAGCTCGCGCTCGCCGTGTTGATCGGCGAGGCCGCCGCCCGAGCTAGCGCGCTCCACGAGGCCTTCCTCGCGGCGTGTTCCGTGAAGATCGTCCCGGTGGTGCTGCGTGGGATGGGCGTCGGCTAGGGAATCAGTGCTTCGGTGGGATTTCGCTTGCGAAAACCGGCAATTTCGCAAGCGGTGGTTCAGCCCATGCCGCACAACTCTGGTACCTACAAGACACGCCACTGGGCGTCGAGCATCGACCCTCGACGCAACGGTGACAGGCTCGTCTTCATACCGAGCACGCTGCATGGCCCGTACCCAGCGACGGCCGGATGACATCGACGATCGATCGGCAACCCAGATCGTTGGAAACATGGACGTCACGACTGACATCCTCGCGACACCGGACGGACCACGCAGACACGCCGGTCGGCGCCACATTCGCGCCGAACGGGCCGGATGAGCGCTATCCTGTGCGCATGCTGACTCGATCCTCCGCCGCCGGAACGCTCGCGCTCGCCGTGTTGGCTTCGGTGCTCTTGCCTCACCCCGCCTTCGCACAGGATACCGATCTCGAGCGGGTCCTGGCGCGTGCAGGGGCCGGCCGTCCGACCCTCGAGGCGTTCCTGCGGGAACTGACCGACGAGGCGGCGACGCCGAAGAAGCTCGCGGCCGCACGCTTCTTACTGCGCTGGATGCCGACTTCGGATCTGGCAACCCTCGCCAAGTCGGACCTGCGCAGCAATCTGGACCTGGCGTTCGCGGCGCGGGAAACCTTGCCGTGGGGACGGCGCGTGCCATGGCCACTTTTCCTGCACTACGTGCTGCCGCATCGCTTCGCCCAGGAGAGGGCCGACGCGTGGCGCACGCGGCTCTGGCCGGAGCTGCGTGACCTGGTCGCGGACTGCCCGACCATGGCCGACGCCGCAATCGCCGTAACGAACTGGTGCGCGCGACGCGTCAAGTTCAAGCAGACCGAATGGCGCGACCAGAACGTGACCGACACGCTCGCGGCCGGCTACGGACGCTGCGAAGAGATGATGATCGTGGGCTTGGCCGCGATGCGCACCGTTGGCATCCCGGCGCGGCCCTGCTCGACGCCCTGGTGGGTCACGCAGGACAACAATCATGCTTGGATCGAGGTCTGGGCGGACGGCAACTGGTACTACCTCGGGGGATCGGAGGCCACGACCGCGCTCGACCAAACGTGGTTCCGCGCGCCCGCGCAACGCGCCGGCATGGTCGTCAGCGTCCTCTATGGGAAGCCTTCGGACGGCAAGACCGACGGGCTGGCCGCGACCGGCGATCGCGTCTACAAGACGCTGCGCGACGCTTCGCTCATCAACTCGACTTCGGTCTACGCCAGGACCGGAGAGTTTCGGATCCATGTGCTCGATGAGCGCGGCGAGCCGATCGCGCATTGTCCATTGGCTGTGTCGGTCTTCAACTTCGGCGGCCTGCGCGCGCTAACGCGGCGCAGGACCGCAGCCGACGGAATGGCCACCGTGGAACTCGGGCTGGGTGAGTATTTCTTGAGCGCGGGCGTCGGTGAGCGCCGGGCGTTTCGCATCCTGAAGACCCAACCGGGCGAACTCCAAGACGTGCAACTTCCATTGCAACAGGGCGCGCAGCCGCCCAAGGAGTTCTGGCTTCGTTATCCGACTCCGACGGAGGCGGCGCGCTTGGCGCGCTCGCTGCCCAAGGCCGGCAAGGTTCGTCCGGCGACATTCCAACCCGAACAGCCCCAGCCGGCCAAACCGGACCTCTACGAGCCCGGGAAGTGGCCCGAGCTCGACGCCCTCATCCAGCGCGGGCCGATGGCTGCCAAAGCGTGGCGTTCGCTGCTGAGCGACGCGCGCGGACGGTGGCGCGCGATGGGCGAAGCTCTGTTGGCCTCGAGCCAAACCGAACTGCCGTTGACGCTGGCCATGCTTCAGCGCGCCTCGCATCTGGATCGCTTGGAGATGGACGCGAAGACAATCGTCGATCACGTCCGCGGTGCCGCTCGCTTCGATCCGGGGAAGACAAGCGACGAGCGCGAACGTTTCCTCGACTTCGTCCTCAACCAGCGCATCGATCGCGAGCACCCGCAGGCCTGGCGAACGAAGCTCCTCGCGCGATTCGAGGGCCCAGCGCGCGAGGACCCGCCGACGCGCGCCCGGAGAATCCATGCGGAAATCCAAGCGAACATCGTCGACGAAGAGCGCGGGCGCTTCGGCCCGATCCAGGCGCCCCTCACGACGCTGCGGGCCGGCCGCGGTAGCGCCCGTGCGCGCGCGATCCTCGCCGTGGCTGCGTTGCGTGCCCTGGGCACCCCCGCTCGCTTCGACACGCAGACTCCCAACGGCTGCTACTTCCACGACGGTAGCTCCTGGCAACGCCTCGGTTTCGGGACAAACACCAGCGCCGCGCGCAAGACGCAAACAGACAACGGGCGGGTCTTGTTGCGGCTACGTCGGGATGGAAAGCCCTCCCTCTCGTCACGGCCGCTCGACTTTTCGCGCTTCGAGAAGGGCGCCTGGAACCCGATCCGCGGGCTGCACATCGTCCCCGATGGACAACGTTTGTCGTGCAAGCTCGCCGCCGGCTCCTATCTGCTGACCCTCG
This sequence comes from uncultured Phycisphaerales bacterium, assembly GCA_964434515.1. Lineage (GTDB taxonomy): Bacteria > Planctomycetota > UBA1135 > UBA1135 > CAYSWE01. Next base: position 6,815 of record CAYSWE010000120.1, read on the forward strand.
GCGTGCGGAACGCCAATGGCGACCCATGGGTGCGGACACGGTCCTTCGAGCTACGCGCCGGCGACGAACTCGAGTTCCGGCTCGCCCTGGATCTCCCCGAGGACGCGGGCATCTTCCGCTTCCCGCTCACCCGAAGCGGCAAGCCTCTCCCGGCGCTGGCGATCCCTGGCAGCTCGCGCAGCCTTGCGAGCCTGCTCGGCGAATCTCCGACCCTGCTACTCGTGCTCGACCTCGACCAAGAACCCTCGGTCCGGGCACTCAGCCAAGCCGAAGGCGCCTGGTCGAGACTGCACCCACTCGGCACTCGCGGCCTGGTGCTCTACGACGGAGCGGCGCCCGCGGCCTTGCCATCGGGCTTCACGGCGCACGCGCTGGGCGAGGGCCCGTCGCGCAAGGCGTGGCGAGCGGCGTTCCCGCGCCTACCCGCCATCGCCCTGCTGCACAAGGGAGGCAAGCCCTTGCTGGAACTCGAGGGCTTCGACCTCAAGCTGCAGGACCTGCTCGAACAGGCGGCGCGCCAGCTGCGCAACTGACGAGCGGGGTCCGCGCCGCACGTATGGACGATTCTCGGATCCGACCGCCGGCGCACACCTTGGAACGCGTCTTGGTATTGCGTAGACTCCTACGTCTCATCGTGATCCGCACCCTGCCCATTCTGCTCGCGCTCCTGCTCCCCGCTGTCGCCTCCCGTCTGCCGGCTCAGATCGTCGAGCATCGTGACGTGCCGTACGCCATCGTCGCGGGACGCAAGCTGCTTGTGGACCTGTATCTGCCACGCGGTGCGACCAAGCCGGCGCCGTGCATCGTCTGGATTCATCTGGGCGGTTGGCGCAGCGGGAGTCGGAAGAATGCCAAGGCCGACGCGGCCAAGCTCGTCGCCGACGGCTTCGCGGTCGCCGCGGTCGAGCACCGCTATAGCTCGGTGGCCAAGTGGCCGGCACAAATCCACGACTGCAAGGGCGCGGTGCGTTGGCTGCGCGCCCACGCTGCCCGCTACAACATCGACGCCGACCGCATCGGCGTCTTTGGCCATTCGTCCGGCGGGCATCTCGCGGTCACGCTCGCAACGAGCGGCGGCGTGGCGGCGCTCGAGGGCACGGTCGGCGGCAACCTCGCGTTCTCGAGCCGCGTGCAGGCCGCGGTCGACTTCTCGGGCCCGACAGACCTGCTCGGACCGGCGCGCTACGAGCCGGCCACGTCGTTCGCGTCCGAACTGATCGGCACGGCGATCGGTGAACTCAAGCGGCACCGCTCGGATCCGCGGTGGCTGGCGCGGATCGCGCTCGCACGCTCGGTCAATCCAGCGATCTATGCCAGTCGCGACGATCCGCCGTTGCGCCTGGCGCATGGCAACCAGGACCAGGTCGTGCCGCTGTCGCAGAGCAAGCTCCTACGCAATGCCCTCGGCGCGGTCGGCAATGACCTGACCTACATCGAAGTCCACTATGGCCACCATATACCCGGCTTCGAATGGGACGCCCGGCGCCGTTGGCTGAAGACCAAGCTCGCGGCCAGTGTGCCGTTCCGAGTCCATGGGCGAGGTTGTGCCGGGGCAGGCCAGGATCGCCCATCGGCCGGCGCGAACGGCACACCGAGACGTGGCGGCCAGTTCGACTTCACGCTGAGCGGCGCGGCGGCGCGAGTGCCGGCGGTCGCACTTTTCGGCTTGCGGCGGCTCCGCCTCCCGGTCGCCGGCACCGACTGCCTGCTCCTGGTGGACCAGATCGTGCTCACCTTGCCCACGACAACGGACCGATCTGGCGAGGCACGCCGCGCCATGCGATTCCCCGGATGGATGCCAGCGGGCCTGACTTTCTGGACGCAGTGGCTCGTGTTCGACCCCGGAGCCAACATCCTCGGAATCTCTCTATCAGACGGCGCCCGGCTTTTGCCGAAGTAAGAAGCCGAAGTAAGAAGTCGTCGTTGCGCCCGGAGTTGCGCGCCCAAACGGTTCCGCGGGCCCATGTCTCCGGTGTAGGATTCGGCGCTTCGTTCATGTCGCCTATCGCCTTAGACCCTATTGCCTCAGGCACCGTATCCTCGTGAAAGTCGCGATCCTTGCCGGCGGAGTCGGAACTCGCCTCGTCGAAGAAACCGAGATCAAACCGAAGCCGATGGTCGAAATCGGCACGCGTCCGATCCTTTGGCACATCATGAAGCACTATGCGCACTTCGGACACACGGAGTTCGTCGTCGCGCTGGGCTACAAGGGTGACTACATCAAGAAGTACATGGTCGACTACTGCCGGCTGAGTGGCAACGTCACCGTGCGGCTCAAGGAAGGCGAGGTCGATCTGCACGGCGGTCACGATCTGGACTGGACGATGGATCTGGTCGACACCGGTCAAGACACGCTGACGGGCGGGCGCATCAAGCGGCTCGCGCCGTTTCTTGGCGACGCGACCTTCATGCTCACGTGGGGGGACGGTGTTGCCGACGTCGATATCGGCAAGCTCGTGGCCTTCCACAAGGCACACGGCAAGCTGGCCACGGTCACGGCCGTGCGTCCACCGGCACGCTTCGGGCGAATCGAGCTCGACGGCGATCGCGTAACCGAGTTCTCCGAAAAACCCCAGATCGGCGAGGGCTGGATCAACGGGGCGTTCTTCGTGCTCGAGCCGGGCGTGTTCGACTACATCGACGGCGACATGACGCAGTGGGAACGCGAGCCCATGGAGCGCCTCGCCGAAGCCGGGGAACTCATGGCCTACCGGCATACAGGATTCTGGCAGTGCATGGACACGTTGCGCGACAAGCGCTTGCTCGAGTCCATGTGGGCCTCAGGGAACGCGCCGTGGCGCGTATGGGCGAAGTGATATGCGAGTTCTAGTTACCGGCCACGACGGCTACATCGGCACCATCCTCGTCCCCATGCTCGAGCGCGCCGGGCACGAGGTGCATGGCCTGGACAGCAACCTGTTCACCGAGTGCGTGTTCGGCCCCAAGGAGAAGCCGATCGCCGCGACGACGCTCGACGTCCGCGACGTGCAGCAGGCGCAACTCGACGGCTTCGATGCCATCTGCCACCTCGCGGGCTTGTCGAACGACCCGCTGGGCGATCTCGACGCCAACCTCACATACGAGATCAACCATCTTGCTACGGTGCGCTTGGCCAAACTCGCCAAAGCCGCTGGCGTGCAACGCTTCGTCCAGTCCTCGTCGTGCAGCAACTATGGCGCGGCCGGCGACGACTTCCTGGACGAAGACGCGGCGTTCAACCCAGTGACGCCCTACGGGATCTCGAAGGTGCGTGTCGAGCAGGACGTATCCAAGCTCGCGGATGCCTCGTTTTGCCCACCGTTTCTGCGCAACGCCACGGCCTATGGGGTGTCACCGCGGCTGCGCGGCGACCTCGTCGTCAACAACCTCACGGGGTATGCCTTCGCGACCGGCGAGGTCCTGATCAAGAGCGACGGAACGCCGTGGCGCCCACTCGTGCACATCGAGGACATCTCGCGCGCATTCCTGGCCGTGCTCGAAGCCGACATGGATCTCGTGCGCGGGCAGGCGTTCAACGTCGGTCGCACGTCCGAAAACTACCGGGTGCGCGAACTCGCCGAGATCGTCGCCGATGTCGTGCCGAACAGCCGCGTGACTTATGCCGAGGGAGCCGGACCCGACAAGCGCTGCTATCGCGTCAACTGCGACCGCATTCTCGAAGTCCTGCCGTCATTCCAACCGGTGTGGACCGTCCGCAAGGGCGTCGAAGAACTCTACGCCGCCTACCAAGAGTATGGCCTCACGCGCGAGGATCTCGAGGGCGCCCGCTACCTGCGGATCAAGCACGTGCGCGAACTGTTGAGCGCCGGCAAGATCGACGAGGGCCTGCGTTGGCGCGAGGGGGCGATCGGTGGTTGAGCTGCACGCCTGCCGGTCCTGCGGATCCGCCAAGCTGACGACGTTTCTGTCGCTCGGCAATCAGCCGCTGTCCGACGGCTTTCTATTTCCGGAGCAGCTCGAGGCCGAGGAGCCAAGGTATCCGCTCGATGTCGCCCTGTGTGAGGACTGCGCACTCGTCCAGATTCGCGAGACGGTGCCGCCGGAGGAGCTGTTCTGTCAGGACTACCCGTATTTTTCGTCCTACACGCAGTCCCTGTTGGATCACTCCAAGAAGAACGTCACGGC
>CAYSWE010000121.1:0-10935 GCA_964434515.1 uncultured Phycisphaerales bacterium
GCAAACGCTCCGGCCGCTCGCCCCGCGTGTGCCACTCGATCCGCAGCGGTCGCTCGCTTGCCGGCACGAACGACCCGGCCGATGAGGGGCAAGACGCGCAAGAGCGGCAGGTCCATGATCCGCAGTAAGCGACCGAGCGTGCGCACCGAGTTCGCCGGAAGGTGGACCGCGACATCCTCTGCGTCCAGCTCCTGCAACTGACTGACGAGATCCTCCGCACAAACAACGCGTGTGTGTACGCCGCGCCACGCCGGCGTGGAGTCCGTCGTCGAACGCCAATTCGATGGTTCGGCAGCCAAGCCGGCCAGCGACTGCGTTTCCAGCTCAGCCAGAACCTGCGGCGCCTGTTCGCGCCGTAGGCGTGGCCCGAGTCGGTCAAACCGACTCGTCACGGTGTGCTCGACTCCCAGGTCTCGAAACGTGCGCCCGGCGGCCGAGTCGGCCAAACGCGGCTCCCCCACCTCGGGCTCGAACAACACGATCTTCCGATTGAGAAGCGGTGCCATGCTATGGACGAGGCGGTCCATTCCGCGCACCCAGAAGACGACGAGTCGACCGAACGAAACCACGGGCCGCAGAAACCGAAGGTAGCGGGCATAAATCGGGACGCGGAAGAAACGCAGCATTCGCACCCAGGCGTCGCCACTGGCAACCACACCCGTAGCCGAAGCGTGGAAGACCAGGGCGAACGGGAGCGCGGGAACGAGATCCGTGAGGAAACGCCGCCAAAACCAGCGAGAACGGCGCGGTGCAAGCGCGAGACGCCAGGCAAACTCCCACAGGAAAACAGCACAGATCCCCGTATCGATGACCAGCATCCAGCGCTGGCCGGTCGGCGAGACGTCGACAAGAAGGTCAACCAACAACAGCCCGAGCAGAACGATCAGGCAGGCGAAGGTGAACCGAGTGAAGATCGCGACGCGCCGCCGGCCGAACACGGATTCGAGTCGACGGGCGAGGGTGGCTTCGTCAGCCTGATCGCGTAGTTTGCGCGCCGTGCGATCGAGCGCGCGACGGACCGAAGTCGCGCCCGCATTCCGCATCGAGTCCGCGCGCCGCTTCGCCAAGTCGCGCACGCAACGCCGAGCTCGTAGAAGAATGCCCAATTCGGTGTCGAGCAGGCCGACCCGCTCCTTCGAACTGTGATCCTCCTGTTCGACCAAGCAGAGCTGGGCCGATTCGATCGCCAAGCGGGCAAACTCGAGAGCCTCATCGGCCGTCAGCTCCGCGAGCAGCCGGTTGCGCGCCTCCCGCGCCTCGGTTGCCACGTCCACATGCCATTGGGTACGTTCCAGGACGTCGAGGTCGTGGACCCGCGGACGGCTCTGCTGCGTACCCAGCTGGGCCAACACAGCGCCATCCCACTCCCGATGCAGCGCGTCGAGGCGGACACGATCGCCTTCGTTCAACCACGGCGGCAACGTCTCGAGTGCCCAACGAACCAGCGACGGCGTCCATGGACGCCGCGAAGTCGCCGCGTCTTCCACAGGTCGTTCGCTAGCCTCCTCGCTCACCCCTACCCTCGCATGAGCACCGTGCGACCATCGCACGGGTGGTTCCTCGGCGCGGAAGTGTAACCGCTACGAGGCGAGGTCGTGCCTGTCAGCGAGTCTCGCTGGACCGCCGGTAGGGAACTTCGGTCGGCCCGGCGGCGGAACGACGATAGACAGCGTCCTCGAAGGCTGCGTCAAACTGGGACACGGCAGCCGTCTCCGGCGCCGGACGTTGGACCGTGGGCGCGGAGGCGCGGAAAGCGACGCCGAGCCACGGCTCCGGTCGCGCCAGGCTCGTCTCGAACTCCTGCAGCCAGTCGTTCTCCACCAAGACAGCGGAAACCTCGGCGTCGGTGCCATCGGGCGAGTAAAACGCCGTGACCATGCACAAAGTGATGAAGATGCCGAGTGCAATCTGAATCGCGCGAGATGCCATGGGGTTGCTCCTTGCTGCAGTGCTGCTGCCATGCCGGCGAAGCGGCAGGGTTCATGGGGACTGGAGGGGCGCCCAAAAAAGCAAGGATCATGGGGATCCTCGCTCTGCCCTCCCACAAAGCCTACCCCACGATCTCGCTCGCGGACGCGCCTGCGAACCCGTCTCGCGCACGACTGCCGCCTTGAGTGCTGCAGCCACTTTTTCGTCGCCACGAACTCCCAGCACGATCGACGCCACACGCGCACTCCCTCTCATCGTCTGGCGCAGCCAACCTCACCGGCGACCGATGGAGCGGCAGGTTCCTGAGGGGAGAAACATGGTTTCATCGATGACTCGACGCATCGCGGCTCTGGCAGTCGCGGGCTGTTCGCTTGGTTGCAGTGGCACCGGTCCATCCACGCATTCTGCGGGTGGCAACACCGCGCCGGTGGCTGACGCCGGAATCGGTCGAGGCGTAAAGGTCCTCGATACGCTGGCCCTGGACGGCACGGCCAGTCATGACGCCGAGCGCTCCCCGCTGACCTACCGCTGGAGGCTGATCCAATCCCCTGCGGGCAGCAGGGCGACGCTGTCAGGTTCGGAGACATCCACTCCGACCCTGGTTCCGGACAAGACCGGCGCCTACGTCGCCGAACTCGTGGTTCACGACGGAACCGCCGCGAGCGCTCCTGCCCTCGTGCGGATCGACGCCGACTCTGGCGCCGACCTCCGTGTCGGCCCCGGACGTTCTATGTCGCGGCCCAGCGAGGCCGCTGCCGCAGCCAGGGATGGCGACATCATCACGATCGACGCCACGACCTACAGCGGCGACGCAGCCACATGGCGCAGTCACGACCTGACGATTCGCGGAGTCGGCGGGCGCCCGAAGATCGTCGCAGCCGGAGCCAATGCTGGGCGAAAAGGAACCTGGTTGATCCAGGGTCGCAACGCCACCGTCGAGAACATCGAGTTCACCGGGGCACACGTCAAGGACGAGAACGGCGCCGGCATCCGCCAGGAGGGGCGCGGACTGACCGTCCGGCGCTGCTACTTCCACGACAACGAAAACGGCATGCTGGTCGGCAATGACGATCAGAGCGACGTGCTGATCGAGTTCAGCGAGTTCGCCCGGAACGGCTTCGGTCGTGGACAGACACACAATCTCTACGTCAATCGCGTCCGCAGCCTGACCCTACGATTCAACTACTTTCATCAGGCGAACGTCGGCCACAACGTCAAGAGCCGCGCCGCGCGGACGACGCTGATCTGCAACCGCATCCTCGACAAGACCGACGGCGGCACCAGCTATTGCGTCGAGATGCCGAACGGCGGGCTTGGGATCCTGATCGGGAACCAAATCCAGCAGGGCCCGTCCTCGAACAACCCGACGCTGGTTTCCTTCGGAGCCGAAGGCGCGATCCACGCCATCAACGAACTGCATCTCTCCAACAACACGCTAGTCAACGATCGCGCCGAAGGCACCTTCGTCCGCGTATGGCCCGGAGGCCGCGCCTGGCTGCAGAACAACATCTTCGCCGGCAAGGGCCGCGTTCTGCAGGGCGACGGAACCAAGAAGGCGAACCTCGTCGCGGTGACGCCTCGCTTTGCGGATCGCAGCGGTTATGACTTCGCCTTGGCGACCGGGTCCAAGGCCATCGACGCTGCAATCGACCCCGGGAGCACGCATGGCGTTTCGCTTCGACCGACGAGCGAGTACGCACCTGGCCAGACGTCACGCCCGCGGCCCGTCAAGGGAAGACTCGACATCGGCGCGCTCGAGGCACGCTAGGCCAGAGCGTCGGAAGGCTCGGCATCCAGGCCGCGTGCCAACGGCATCGCGGCCTGGGCGAGCCTTCAGCCGGAGTGCTAATTCCCAACGCCACCAGTGGCGCAGAACGAGCACTCATACCAGACGAACGCATCCTCGAACACGCCCTTCGTGGCCCCTGTGTATATGGCGAAATAGATATCTTCGCCGCAGTTGATCTCCTGGTAGGTCCACTCAAACTTGTGCGTTCCGCCAGCCGGAATGATGGTGTGGACGTGATGCTCGACTACCGTCAGAGGGTTGGCAGTGAGGTTTGTGATGGTCAGCGTTCCGTCGATATCGCACCCCTCCGCCGCACAATCCGGGTTGATCCCGAAGCACGACCCATTCCCCAAGAGGGGTTCCTTGGTAATCGCGATTACCGCCGGGTCGCCCACCCAACTGTCGGAGTCGGCGGCACAGCCCGAGCAGGGGCTAGCGCCACTCTGCCCTTGGGCCAAGACCGCAGGCGCTGTCTTGGCCGGGATCAGGCTCACACCCAGTGCTGCGATCGCGACGCCTAGAAACAAGCCGTTGATTCTCTTCATGTCATTCTCTCCTCATCAGGTTTCAGTTTCGAGACTTCCAGGCACGTGAACGTTCATTGAGCGACTGCAGCGCAAGCGCCCGAATCCTCATCTGCTCGGCCCGCAAGAGATCGACTTTGCTCGACTCTCCCGGGGCGATCGCGACGACCTTCCGTACGGTCGTTCCGGACCCATCCCGAGCGGCACCGACGGCAGTCCGATGCATCACTCCGGGGACACGCAGAACGCGTTCTGCGGCGAGCGATCGCTCGGTGTAATGACCCGCCGCAATGCGCTCCTCAAAGATGGGCGTCGTGGCGCGGTAGATCTGATCGGCAACCGCGCGAGCCTCAACGACAATGCCCTCGTAGAGCATGACAAGGTCCTTTTGCTGCTGCTGCGTGAGCCGCATGTGCATCATCTCAGGATCCTTCAACAGTCGCATCGCCCAGCGACGGGCGCGCATGAGCGGGCCAGCAATGACCACGCGTCCACGCTTCCTCCTTTGGGCCAGCCACGCCGCCATCTCCTTGCGATAACGTCGCACGGCGATGACTTTCTGCCGGCCAGGTAGGGCCGCGAGATTCGGGTGCTTTGGCCGGCGCAGGGTGACCGCAGCACCGGCCGCCAGCGTCGCAGGTCCCAGGTCTAGCGATCGCGCTCCCGGGACACCCTGACGGACGGCTCCACGCCCCCGAGTGCTAGCCGCCCGCAGCGGCGCCGTCGAGGACGCCGGCGGCGGGACAACAGACGCTGCCGCATCGCCAATGGCGTGCGTGGCACCATGCCCCACCTCCCCGATCACAGCAGTTCCGCTGCTCCAAGAGCTAGCAGACATATAGAGAACGGTAAAAACAGCAACTGACGTACATACGATCAGCGCAACGCGTGTAATCTTCGCGCTCATTCTATGACACCTCTTTCCTAATGATGTCGGACTGCACCCTTATATGCACAGACCGCAGCCTATGGCTAGGAAAACTCGGCGCACGGACGCTCGAGATCCATTGCAGTGCGGGGTTCTCGACATACAGAGCCGTGAGAACAAACGGAGTTCATTGCCAAAAACAACCACAAGTCGTACCAAACAACTCGCCCGTACACCGTATAGAGCGCCACGACGAAGATTGACACTTCGAGCGTGATCGACCTATGCGCGCTCAATTCTTTTTTGACAACTCACGAATTCCGGGCGATCCGAGGCTGGATGGAGAGTGACGCAGGAAGGAGAACGCCAGAGCCTCTCCCTCGCGGCCGGCCCCGGCGGGAAACGGCACCGGCGCGAGTCGAGCAACGCAAGAGCAACCCTTGCCCGCCTCACGAGTCCCTGCTATCGTCCCCGCCCCGGTCGCCTGAGTAGCTCAGTGGTAGAGCAACGCATTCGTAATGCGTAGGTCGTCAGTTCGACTCTGACCTCAGGCTCCAACTCGAAGCTCCGCCTCGGAGCCTCTGCAGCAGAAAGCGAAGCATGTCGGACGCGGCACGCTCGCGCACGAGTTGCCTTGCGATGGTGCCGTAGTTGCGTTGCTCCACGAGCACCTCACGATCGTAGGATGTCGCAAACCAGACGAGCCCGACAGGCTTGTCCGCCGAACCACCATCGGGCCCCGCGATACCCGTGACCGCACCACCGAGCTGCGCACCGCTGGTCCGGATGAGCCCCTCGACCATCGCGCGGGCGCAGGCCTCCGACACAGCCCCGTACTCGGCGATCACCTCGGCGGGGACGCCCAGCCGGGCGACCTTGGACGCATTCGCATACGTTACGACGCTCTCGATCAGCGCGGCAGACACGCCCGGCACACGACACAGCCGCGAGCTGACCAGGCCGCCGGTGAGAGACTCGGCCAGTGCCAGCGTCGTCGGGCCCGCTAGAAGACGCTCGACAACCAGCTGCTCGAGAGTCTGCTGACCACGGCCGACAAACCAGCGGTTGCCGGCCAATCGAATGCGTTCGAGCGCGGCCTCGAGCTCCGTGCGGCAGGAGGAACGCGCAGTGACGCGCAAAAACCCCCACGACGCGGTGATTCCGACGCGAACAGGGCCGCCTTCTCGAAACTCGGTCGCAAGAATCTGCCCGAGCGCCCCTTCAGGGATACCGAGAAAGCACAGGGTATCCTGGTGCAGTGTTGCGTGGGACAACCGGCCGGCGACCTCGGCATCGAACATGATCCGCGCCTCGGACGGCACGCCTGGGAGGACGAAGATCCGCTTGGCACCTACAGCCACGACGAACCCGGGCGCGGTCCCAACGGGGTTCGGCAGAACCGTAGCGCCGGCCGGGAACCACGCCTGCAGCCGGTCTGCGTCCGAAGCGGCCCGCCCACGATCCGCAAAAAACTGGCGGATCTGCCGCCAGACATCGGCGTGCTCAACGAGTTCGACTCCGACGTAGCGAGCCACCGCAGCACGCGTCCGATCGTCACCGGTCGGACCGATGCCACCGGTGACGAGAACGACGTCGGCGCGGCTCACGACCACGTCGAGGGCCGCGACGATATCCGCTTCTGGATCTCCCACCTCGACGGCGAGCATCGAGGTATTCGAGTTGATGACGCGGCCGTCGAGCAGCTCATCGCCGATTGCGAGGATCGAAGCGACCGTCATTCTCGATCTCCACCATCAGCGGCGTCGCCGTTGGCGCCGTCGGCCGCGTTGGTGGGCGCGTGCTTCTTGCGGTACACAATCCGAGAGAGCACGACACCAAGGGCGTAGAGCCCCAGCATTGGGCCGGCCATGAGCACCTGCGTCACAGGATCGGGCGGCGTCAAGATGGCACCAATCACGAACATGCCGAGAATGACCATCCGCCAGTGCTTGGTGTAGACCGGCGGAGCGACGACGTTGGCAGCGGTCAGGCCGACCATCACCACGGGAAGCTGGAACACGACGCCGAGCGCGATCGTGAGCACGAACAGGAACCGAAAATACTCACGGATCGTGAGCATGAACTCGGCCGTCGAGAAGTCGTAGAGAAACGAGAGCGCCGTTGGGACCATCACGAAGTAGCCGAAGATGGTGCCGGCAGCGAACAGCAACGCAGACGCCGGCACGAAGCGCATGACGATCCTCCGCTCATGCTGGAACAGCCCGGCGCCAATGAACTTCCACATCTGGTGGATGACGATCGGCGAGGCAATCGCGATGGCGCAGATCACCGCGGCAATCATGAAGGTCACGATGTCTTGCAGCGGTGTTGTGGAAATCAGCCTACGCGGCAACGTGAGCCCGAGCTCCGGCAGCATCCGGTCGAGCTTGACGCCAGGGATCTCCTCGCCATTCGTGATCTTGTCCCAGTTCTTCAGGACAAACTCAGCGCGCACCGCAAGAAACTGCGGCAACTCATCCTGGCTACCCTGCGGGGCGGTCCGACGCGCTTCGAGCCGCTTCGTGTATTCGGCGCGCCACACGGCGGCATGCCGGTGCCACATGAGATCGTAGGGTCCCAGCACGAAGTTCATGACGCGATCGTGCATGAACAGGAACACCGCCATCACGGCGAAGACCGCGATGAGGCTGACGATCAGTCGACGCCGTAACTCGTCGAGATGCTCGCCGAAGGTCATCGTTGCGAGCCCTTCGCTCGCAGCCTCTCGGCCTGGGGGAACGTAGTCGCGCTCTGCTGCCATTGCGGGCAATCAAAGCACACCGACCGTCACCGACCCAGCACGGACTGCCCGCAAGCTTGCGGGCTTCTGGAAGCGCGGCCGAAAACCCGGCATGGCTGCGACGCCCGCTAGCACGCACCCTGCAAAGCCGGAGAGCCTCGACAAAACAGCTAGAAGGGAAACGACGACGGGCGCCCGATCGGGCGCCCGTCTCACATAGCATCCAGCGGATCAGCCCACTGGTGCAAGCCGTCCTACAGCCGCAGGAAGTCCTTGATCGCATGCAGAGCGACGATCTCGGTGTTGTTGCGCTCAGCCTTTTGGTACTCGGGCATGTCAGCGATCTTCGTGGCCTCTTCGCCGATGGCTTCGCGGCCGACGATCACGAGATCCACGGCAGGACTCCAGGAGGTGTAGACCTTGTTGCCGGCGTTCTCGAGCATGCGAGTCACCTCGCCCTTGGAGAACGGCTTGCCAAACCGACCGAGGAGCAGGACGTTCCGCCGGAGGTTGGGCGAGTAGAGGTCGTTCGCGACGACATCGCCACGAACGACCGGGTTCAGCTCGTTCTTGAGACCTGTCACCATCACCAACGATCGGTGCGCCTCGACCCTCGCGACGCGGCCCTTGCCCTTGAGCTTGTAGCCGCCCCGCACGGGCTGGAGGATCCGGAACGTCAGACCGGCCTTGACCATGTCCTTGGCACCGATGTCGATCCAGGCCAGCCCGGTCTTCGCCGACGCCGACAGGATGGTGCCGTCCGGCTCGTCCGGCGAGTTGATGAGCCGAAGCTTGTTGCCTTGCGCGGTGAGGACCGCGCTGAGCGTGTTGATCTTCTGTTCGAACTTGGCAGTGGCCTCGGCCTGCTGCTTCTTGGCACTACTGAGATTCTCTTGCGCCGTCCGGGTCTTCTTGCGAGCTCCCTCGAGCTCTTTCGTCCCCTGCGTCACTTGCTCATCAAGCTTGCTGCGCTCCGTGCTCACCCGCGTCTCGAGCGTATTCACTTTCGCCGTAAACTCGTCCTGGACCGTCTTGAGGGCCGTGCGCCCCGCAGCGAGCTCCTGCCGGACGTTGGTAAGCTCGGTCGTCAGCTTGGCGATCTGCTGGGTCCGCGCCTTCAGCGTCGCGCCACCGGCCTGCAGGATGTCGCCGAGCTTGGCGAACGATCCGGGAATCGACATCCGTGTCTTCCACGTGTCAAAGGCGGTCTTCAGACGGTCTGCGGTCGTAAACTCCGACGGAGGCGTGTAGTTCGCGATCTCAACCAACGGATCGCGGAACTTGCCCGCATTGCCCAACACCGACGTGAGGTCCTTGAGTTGGGCTTCGCGCTCGGCGATCGTGTTCTCGAGCGCCTCCTTGACGCCGATCGCCGCTGTGGCCCTCTGAGCGTTTTCGTCGGCTTCGACGTGCTTCATGTAGCCATAGCCGGCCGCAGCCAACATGAGCACAAACGGCACGAGGGACCAGAAGATATTCACGTGGGCGACGCCACGTTGGCGGAGATCCATGATCGCTGCGTCCTCCAAGGGGGATGCTTTCCGGAAGGGAGTTAGGGGCAAAGGAGCCATTTCCTGTGGGAGACCGTTGTGGTAGACCGAGTCCAACCCGAGCCTCGTGGTCGATAGGAGTCTATCCCATACGACCGCCGGAGGCCGGAGCGATTTCGAACATGGCCTCACAACTGGACTTGGGGCGGCCAGAGATTGTAGGAAGAACCGAAAGCGACGGTCAAGACCCCACCGCGAACCCAGTGAGCATCTCCGAGAAAGCCCCCGCACCGAGCCAGCCCGAGGAGGTCCGCGTCATCGGCTTGATGGGCGGGGTTGCGGCCGGAAAGTCCGTCGTGGCGGGGCTCCTGGCCGAACGCGGCTGCCACGTCCTCGATGCGGACCGAGTCGCTCGCTCGGTGCTCGATCGTCCGGAACTACGCGCCACCCTGCTCGAAATGTTCGGTCCCAAAGTCGAAACCAGCGACAAAACGCTGGATCGTAGCTACATCGCCGACCAGGTGTTCCAACAGCCAGACCTGCGGACCGCACTCGAGCGACTCGTTCACCCGGAGATCCGGGCCGCGCTGCTGGGCGACCTGGAACGAGCCCTCGTCCGTGGCGAATGCGTCGTCCTCGACGTCCCCTTACTGCTGGAAAAGGGGCTCATCGAACGATGCGACCTGGTGATCTTCGTCGACGTCAGAGACTCCGTGCGCAGGGCGCGCGCGCTGGCCCGCGGACTCAGCGCCGAAGACTGGGCCCGACGCGAGGCGGCCCAGGCCCCGCTGCGACAAAAGCGCGCACGAGCCGACGTCGTCATCGACAATTCGGGCTCGCCGGCCGCGACCCGGATTCAACTCGATCGCATACACGGATTGCCAGGGGAAGCCTAGTTCGCGACAATATGCGGTGAGGAGTGCCGTCGGCGCTCCAAGCCCACCTCACGCTACAGTTCAAGGAACAACGCCCGTCTTCGCACCGCGGGAGTTCGTATCCGACAATGCCCGAATCCTCCCCGGTCGGATCCTCAGCTCCGACCTCCTCCCACGACCAGACCGCCACCCCAGACAAGCGACGTGCACCGGCACCGCTCGATGTGCTGGACCTGCACCACGCAAGCACGCAGCAAATCCTCGCGCACGGCGCGGCGCTGAACGTAGAGTTCGCCCCGATGCTCGGCCGCAGCGAGCGTATCCTCGCGCTGCTGGCGCGACAGGCGGAGCTTCGTGGACGACTCGTCGGCTCCGGTCTGCTCGAAGTGCTGCCCGACGGATTCGGCTTTCTGCGCAGCGCAGCCTACGGATTCGGTCCGAGTCCAGATGACCTCTATGTGTCACCATCGCAGATCCGCCGCTTCGAGCTACGAACCGGGGATCAAATCGAGGGCGAACTCCGAGCTCCGCGCGGCACGGAAAAATACTTCGCCATGCTTCAGATCTCGCACGTCAACGGCATCGCCGCAGACCAGGAGCTACGAACGCTGCCGTTCGAACTCGGCACTCCGGAAGTCCCCAGCGACCGGCTGCGAATCAGCGATGCCGAGTCCCCGCGCACCGCACAGACACTCGAACTCCTCGCCCCCGTGGGGCACG
>CAYSWE010000122.1:0-10933 GCA_964434515.1 uncultured Phycisphaerales bacterium
CTTCACAGGGCACGCACTCCCGAACGTCTCGCCTATACCGGACTTTTCGGCCGCGCTTCTCGCAAAAGGTTCGCACGTCGCTGGCCGTGCGCACAGCCGCCCCGTAGTCTCTGCGCATGCTTCGGAGTTGGCCTGAGATTGCCCGTGAGCGGCTCGCATCGTTCAAGGTCTTTGACGTGCTCAAGATCCGACGGACGTCACCGCGCACCGGCAAGGATCTCGATTTCTTCGTCATCGATACGCGCGACTGGGTCAACGTGATCGCGTTCACCGAGGACGACCAGCTCGTCTGCGTGCGACAGTTTCGTCACGGGACGTCGAGGTTCACCCTGGAGATCCCCGGCGGGCTGGTCGAACTCGGTGAGACGCCGATCGAGGCAGCCGGTCGCGAACTCCTCGAGGAGTCGGGCTACGAGGCCGAGGACCTGCGTTTTCTCGGGACCGTCAATCCCAATCCTGCGATCTTCACCAATACCTGCGGCACCGTGCTTGCGACCGGATGCCGACGCGTTGCGGCGCTGTCGCCGGATCCTGGGGAGGACATCGAGGTCGTGACGCTGTCGCGGGACCAGTTCCATCAGGCCATTCGCGACGGTGAGGTGGATCACGCGCTCGTCCTCGCTGCCTTCACCTGGCTCGACCTCTCGGATGCGCGAGCCTAGAAGAATGGCGGTTCGTCGAGAAGAAATCGTTCGTGGCAATCTCGAGCATCTGCTCGACGATCTGACGCACGCGGGTGGCGTGGCCGCCCGAGCGAGCGCCACCGTTGGCCTCGATCGCGGCGGCCTGTTGGCTTGCATCGAGGCTGCGTTCGCGAGTCGGCTCGTCGACTTCACGGCGCGCGAACTCAAGAATCGCGGCGAGGGCTACTACACGATCGGCAGTGCGGGCCACGAACCCAATGCCGTGCTGGGCCGCCTGCTGCGACTTGATGATCCGTGCCTGCTCCACTATCGCAGCGGTGCGTTGATGGCGGCGCGGCTTGCAAAGGCGAACGGCGAGACCTATCTCTCGGACGTCCTGCATTCGTTGGTTGCCAGCACCAAGGATCCGGTCAGTGGAGGCAGGCACAAGGTGTGGGGCAGTCGCCGGCTCTGGGTGCCGCCGCAGACTTCGACCATAGCGAGCCACTTGCCCAAGGCTGTCGGCATCGGCTTCGCGATTGCGCGTGCTGCTCGGCTTGGCATCGACGACGCGCTGCCCGACGATGCGATCGTGATGGTTTCGTTCGGCGACGCGAGCGTCAATCACGCCAGCGCAACGACCGCGATCAACGGCGCCTGCTGGGCTGCCCACCAACACATTCCGATTCCGGTGCTGTTCGTCTGCGAGGACAACGGGCTGGGGATTTCGGTGCGCACGCCGCGGACGTGGATTCGCTCGGCCATCGGCGGTCGGGAGGACCTCGACTACTACGAGGCGGATGGCGGAGATCTCGCCGAGGCGTGGACCGTGGCGCGACAGGCAATCGATCGCTGTCGCAAGACGCGGCGGCCGGCGTTCTTGCATCTGTCCGTTGTGCGGTTACTGGGTCACGCCGGCAGCGATGTGGAGACGAGCTACCACGACGCCCGTCAGATCGAGAAGAACGAGGCCAAGGATCCGCTGCTGCGCTGGCTGCGCTTTGCGGTCGAAAGCGGGCTCGCGAGCGGCGCCGAACTGCGTCACGCATACGATCGCATCGAGGCGCGGATTCGGCGGATCGTGCCGCGCGTGTTGGCCACGCCGCGGATCGAGAGCGCGGCTTTGGTAATGCGCGACCTGGCGTTCCCGCGGTGGTCCGTGATCGGCGCAGCGGCGACAGCGCTCGCCGATGCGCCCACGCGAGCTCGCATGTGGGGCGGCGACGATCGGTTGCCGGAGCGGGATCGTCCGCGGCACATGGCGATGCAGCTATCACGCGCTTTGGCCGATGCCATGCTCACGCGGCCTTCCATGGTGGTGTTTGGCGAGGACGTCGCCAAGAAGGGTGGCGTGTATCACGTCACGGCCGGGTTGTTCGAAAAGTTCGGCGTGGGCCGCGTGTTCAACACGCTGCTCGACGAGACGGTGATCCTCGGGCTGGCGATCGGTGCTGCCCAGATCGGATTGCTGCCCGTGCCGGAAATTCAGTATCTCGCTTACCTCCACAACGCGGAGGATCAGCTGCGCGGTGAGGCGTGCTCGCAGCGCTTCTTCTCGCGCGGGCAGTGGGACAATCCCATGGTCGTGCGCATCGCTTCGTTTGGCTACCAGAAGGGGTTTGGCGGCCACTTTCACAATGACGACAGCATCGGTGTGCTTCGAGACATTCCTGGCTTGGTCATCGCCGTGCCGTCGCGTGGCGATGACGCGGTCGGGATGCTGCGCACGTGCTTGGCCGCAGCGACCGAGACGCGCAGTGTGTGTGCGTTCCTCGAGCCGATCGCGCTCTACATGACCAAGGACCTCTACGTCAAAGGCGATGGTGCATGGTCGTTTCCGTATCTGCCTCCCGGACACGCTGTCGAGATTGGTCGCGCCCGGCACTACGAGCCGCCGAGTGATGCCAAACGTGGCGCGAGGATTCTGGTGGTTACCTATGCCAACGGTGTCCCGATGGCCCTGCGCGCGCGGCGCAACTGTGCGGTGCAGGGAGTGGACGCACAGATTCATGTCATGGACCTGCGGTGGCTCGCGCCGCTGCCGGTCGACGACTTCCTCGCGCGGGCGGCCGAGAGTGACGCCGTGCTCGTGCTCGACGAGTGCCGCCGCACCGGTGGTGGCGTTGCGGAGGCGCTGCTCGCGGCACTTGCGGAGGACCGTCGCACGGCGGGCGTCTTGTGCGAACGCGTGACCGCGCTCGATAGCTATGTCCCACTCGGCAACGCCGCCAACCTGGTGCTCCCAAGTGAGGAACAGGTCGTGGCGAGTCTCACGCGGCTTGCTGAGACCATGGTAGAGCGATGACTCGGACGCAATCCGCGACGCTACTCGTCTGTCCCGGTCGAGGGTCTTACGCGAAGGGTGAGCTTGGGTCCTTGGCGCGCTTGGTCGCAGATGTTGGCCCGGCGGCGGCGGAACTCGTGGCCCGACTCGACGAGCTGCGCAACCAGTATGACGGCGATCTGCCGCTCCTGACGGCGCTCGATTCGGCACCATCGTTTCGCCCGGCGTTGCACCTTCCGGGTCGGAACGCTTCGCCGCTGATCTTTGCCTGCACGCTCGTCGATGCGCTGCGCGAGCGGCCGGGCACCGAGCCGGTTCTGGTCTGCGGCAACTCGCTGGGTTTCTACACGGCGCTCGTGGTCTCGGGGGCACTCGACGTGGAGGCGGGCTATCGGCTCATCGCGACAATGGCACGGCTACAGGACTTACCCGACGGCGGCGGACAGGTCCTTTGGACGCTGATCGACGAAGATTGGAACCTCATTCCCGAACGCCGCGCGGCGCTCGCGCGCGCGCTCGCGAAGGTCGCCGCTCGAGGGCCCGATCACGCGGTCGCGATCTCGATTCGCCTCGGCGGTCACGTCGTGCTCGCCGGCACCGAGAAGGGCACACAGGCCCTGCTCGCCGAGCTACCGAAGGTGCGCCTCGGCAAGCGGGAGTTTCCGTTTCGCCTCGCGTTCCATGGACCGTTTCATACGCCCTTGTTGGCGCCGGTCGCGGCCGCCGCGCGCGTGGAACTGGCGGACCTCGATGTGCGGCGACCCAAGCTCCCGCTCATCGATGGTCGCGGGCATGTTTGGTCGCCGCTCTCGACGGATCCGCAAGAGCTGCTCGACTACACGCTGGGCGCTCAGGTCACCGCGACCTTCGACTTTACGTCGATGCTGCAATGCGCACTGGGTGAGTTCGCCCCGGACGACGTGGTCTTGCTCGGACCGGGCAGCTCCCTGCGAGCGCCGGTTGGGCACATTCAGCGGTGGTCGGGTTGGTCGGCCTCCGCGGCGGCCACGGCGTAGTCCCAGCTGTCGGGTTCCATCTCGGCGGCGAGCCGTAAGCATTTCGCTCCGGTCTCCTTGTCTTGCGTCGGGCCGGAGCGCATGAGGATCTTGCCCTTGCGGTAGTAGAACTCCGCCTCCAATGGGTCGAGCTCAATCGCGCGGTCGATCATGACAATCGCGCGGGGCTGCTCGCTACTCTTGCGGAGGATGGTCGCAAACGCGCCGTACGTGACCGCGGACTTTGAGCCGAGCTGCACGGCCTTCTCAAAGTATTTCCGGGCCTCGGCGATCTTGCCCTGCTCGCGCAGCTTACGCGCGGCCTTCTCCATACCCTGTAGCTCGCCGATCTCGAGATGCTTCACGTAGGCGTGCCACTCCTTCTCGAGGGTGGCGAGTTTCTTGTGCCCGGTGTACTTGAGCAGCAGTCGAGTGAACTCCTCGGGCTCGATCTCCTTCATGCCGCCGCCCATCGAGATACGCTTGATGCCGCTCTTCTTGTGAGCGAGGTCGATCCACAGCTTCTGCCACTTCTTGGAGTACTTCTTGGTCTGCATGAGGAAGTGGACGAAGGACCAACCCCAGGTATACGACGAGTAGCCACGGGAGCCGATGAGCTGGCTCAACGGCATCCATTTGTTCTTAGCGATGTCGGCGCGGATCTCGACGAGCCTTGCAGCCTGGATTCCGCCGATGATCATTTTCTTGTGCTTCTTGTCCCACTCGCTTGCGCCGTAGTACTCGGCCATGGCCTCTTCGATGTAGTGCGGATAATTGAAGCGCCCGTCGATCATGTCGACGAGCATGTGATTCGTTTCGTGGAACAGCACATCGATCGTGTACTCCGGGTCGGTTCGATCCCAGTAGATGTGCAGCTCGTTCGATCCCGGGTGGTAGTAGCCGACGATTCCACCCTTTGCGCCCGAGACCTGACTGAAGTCGCCGTGGTCTGCATAGATGTTGATCGTTGGTTTGTGGGCGAGCTTGGTCTTCTTCTTCCAGTACCCGGTGAAGGTCTTGTAGTAGACCTCGAACAAGACCTTGAGGTCGTTGAAGAGGTCGTCCGGGATGTTGTAGTTGAACCGGAAGGTCCTGGTCTCGACCGTGGCGTGGTTGACCCATTCCTTGCGGTCGCGCTGAGTCTGCAGCCGCGCGGCGAGCTTCTTGCGAAACTCGGCGATGCGCCGCTTCGCCAAGAGCGGTTTCAGCCACTTGCCCTGGAATGGGACGAGGCCTCTCGCGAGCTTCTTGCGCTCCTTGTCGTTCTTGGGCTCGTACTGGAAGTCTTTCGACGTCGAGAAGACGTCTTGGATCATCCTGTCCGGGACGAACACGTCGCCGTTGTCATAGCGAACGACGACACCGCCCTTCTTGCGAATGATTTCCTTGCCGAAGACGAAGCGGCCATCATGCGTCGACAGCGCGCCAGTCGGTTTTTCGGGCTGGGTCTCGGTGGTCTTGCCTTGTGCACGACCGCTTTGGACCAGGGCGCCGCCTGTGATTGCGAAGGTCAGGAGCGCCGCGATGGGGATCTGCATGCAATGCACGGCTACTTGAAGGCCTTCTTCCAAGCGGTGTCGAACTTCTTCCAATCGGACGGCTTCCAGTCGCCGAAGATCTCCTTGGCGAGGTCCCTATAGATCTTGTCGCGGTAGTGCATCCAGCCCTGCCGCCACTTCTTGCTTTCCTCTGCGCTGTGGACGGTCTTCTTGGCCTCGTCCTGGGCCTTGTCGACTTCGCGTAGCCTGCGGTCGAGGGCTTTCAGATAGTCGGGAATGACCTTCTTGTACTTGGCGTGCTTGCGGCCTTTTTCCATCAGAAAGAACACCATGGCGAGCGACTGAATGCGGTCCGAGCCGTCACTCATGCCGCTGCTGTTGTAGTCCGCGTAGGTCGCGGTAAGCAGGGACTTGGCCGGCTTGAACTTCTTTGCGCGGAGCTTGTTGCGGATCGCATCCATGTCCCATTCGTCTGGTCGCGCGATCAGCCTGCCGTTCTTGATGCGCAGCGAGCGAATGTAGAGCTGGAGGCCGTCATCGAGCCATGGTGGCAGGCCGTACCAAAGCCGGCGATTCTTGTCGTCGAGATAGCTGACGGCGATTTTCGCGTTGAGCCTGCCGCTGCCCGAGTCGTTCCAGCCCCAGTCCTTGTCGTCGGCGACGACGACCTCACGCCTGGTGTAGGTCGAGCCGCTGCGCGTGCTGGTATCCTGGTAGCTGCGCGCCTCCGACGAGCTGCGGCAACAACGCAAAATGCCGCCAACCGAGAAGCCGTCACCGATATAGCCGAAGTTCTTGTGCATCCAGTCCCATAAGAGCCCCGCCTGCTTGGCAACGCGCTTTGCGAAGCGCGGTGACGTGCTGTAGAAAACCGTGAACGGTGGCGCATCGAAGGTCTTCCAGCCCTTGGTCATCGCCTCCTTGGCGCGGGTGATCGCGTGCGCCAGGTCGGCTTCGCGTGCCTTGCGGCGCTCCTCTGGCGTGAGTTTGCGGTCCTTGGCCCAGGCGTCGGCATCGGCCTTGTCCTCCTTGGACGGACCGTTTCCGGTGATTGCCGATCGGAGCCCCTGGGTGCGGGGGATCTTCTTGAATCCCGTGACCGCCTTCTTCATCGCTCCCCGGAACTTGTGGTCGTAGTCCCTCAGGACATTCAGCTGCACGACGTAGGTGGCGTCGCCGTAGTCGATCTCCCAGGCGAGCAGCGAATACTTCACGCCGGACCGCATCTTGTCCTCGACTCGGATGATCTTCTTGACCGCGGGCATACCGCCGATCTTCATCTTCTGCTGCTTTTCGACGAACCAGCCCCCGTCCTTGTAGTTCTCCCGAAGGTACTCCTTGTAGTTGCGGAACGGGTTCTGCAGGTGCTCGAGCACGTTGACGACGCGGACCTTGCCGTTCTTGTTCTTGCCGGCGATCTCCTTCTTCTTCCTGGCGCGCGCGGCAGCGACTTCCTTGACGTCGACCTTCGGGAAGACGATGACTCGGATCTCCGGTGTGTGCTCGAACCACCATTCGGAGTTCTTGGGTTCGAGCACGCGCTTGTACTGGAACTTGGCGACGATCCATTTCTCGTCCATGTTGATCGGCACGGACTTGAAGTCGCGGG
The DNA here is from genome assembly GCA_964434515.1 of uncultured Phycisphaerales bacterium. GTDB lineage: Bacteria > Planctomycetota > UBA1135 > UBA1135 > CAYSWE01. The sequence continues at coordinate 7,011 of CAYSWE010000122.1, forward strand.
GTACGCGGATGGTGAATCCGAACTTGGGATCCTTATGGGTGAACTGTGCGTGGGCACCCGAGGAGGTGGCAGAAACCAGCAGCGACAGGGTAAGGGCGGCCGTGGCGCATGTGCGATGGCTCGGCAGGGCGTAGCTCATGAGAGATGAACTCCTGGTCTTTGGACTGTGCTCTTTGCCGGTGGGGACCGGCGACGCGGAGGGACGATCGGATGGCTGTATGCGCATAGGGGCATGACGGAGGGACGCGCACCGGGCCAAACGATCCATTGACGCAGGGAAAACGGATAGATTCCCAGACGGTGCGGTGATTCTAGCCCCAAACTTCGTGGCGGCCATTCACGGCCGGCGCGTCAGCAGTCCGCGGACGGGAGAATTTCCGCGTTTCTAGAAACGTGGCCGAAGAGTCCGGTATAGGCGAGACGTTCGGGAGTGCGTGCCCTGTGAAGTCGGAAAACGCAGGCAAACTAGCTGTTTTGTCGAGGCTTTCCGGCTTTGCAGGGTGCGTGCTAGCGGGCGTCGCAGCCATGCCGGGTTTTCGGCCGCGTTTCTAGCTTTGGGCCCTCATTGAAAAGCGGGCTGGCGCTACTTCTTCTTTTCGACGTGCAACGTGTGCCGGCGCAGACGCGGGCAGTACTTCTTGAGCTCGAGCTTTGGAGTGCCCGACTTCTTGCGGATGGTGTAGTTGCGCTCGCCTGTCTCGGTACAAGTCAGGTGAACGATCTCGCGCTTCTTTTTCGGTCGTGCCATGGTCCAGTCCTCAACGGCCGAACAAGAATAGCGATACGCGCCGTGAAGGCAAGGAGCAGAGCGCCGTTGTTTCGAGGATCCGGCCCGGGCATCCTCAGTGGCTCGATTTTTCAGCGATTCGAGCCCACTAGGGGCCTGAATCGTCCGTGAGGCTCCGAGAGAACGATGGCATACGAGTTCCAGGGTAGATCCCTTCACAAGATTGGCGTCATTGGATCCGGTCAGATCGGCCCCGATATCGCGCTCTACTTCGCCAAGGTGTTGAGTCGCAGCGGCGTTCACGTCGTCGTCGTCGACATCGCCGAGGACGCCCTCGCCAAGGGGAAGTCCAAGCTCGAGCGCAAGGTCGACAGGGGGCAGGAGTCCGGGGCATTCAGTCCGGAGTGGGCCGCCGCGATGAAGGCCGCCGTCACGTTCACCAGTGACTACGCCGAGCTCGCCGATGCCGAGTTCATCGTCGAGGCGGCGACCGAGGACCAGGCGCTCAAGGCGCGGATCTTCAAGGACCTCGAGGGGCGCTGCGGGAGCGACACGATCTTTGCGAGCAACTCGTCCCACCTCGAGCCGGAGCGGATCTTTGCCGACATTGCCGACAAGAGCCGGACGCTCGTCATCCACTACTTCTTTCCGGCCGAGCGCAACCCGCTGGTCGAGATCGTACCGTCGCAGTTGACGGACCCGAAGCTCACCGGATGGCTACTGTCATTCTATGAGAGCATTGGCAAGGTGCCGATCCGGGTCAAGTCACGCTATGGCTACGCGATCGACCCGATCTTCGAGGGAGTGTTCCAGGCGGCAGCGCTCTTGGCCGAGTCCGGGGTCGCCGACTCCAAGCAAATCGACACGGTTGCCACGAAGGCGCTTGGACTCACGGTGGGTCCATTCACAGCAATGAACCTGACTGGCGGAAACCCGATCTCCAACGTCGGCCTCGACAACTACAACGCGCTCATTCATTCCTGGTTCCGTTCACCGCAGAGCCTCAAGGACGCGGTGCAGAGCGGGCGGCCGTGGGATGTGCCCAAGCGCGGTGAGACGGTCGACGTTCCGACCGAGGTTGCCGACAAGGTCACGGCCGCATTGCGCGGCGCCTACCTGGGCTTGTGCACCGAGATCGTCGACTCGGGGATCGCTACCATCGACGACCTCGAGATGGCGGTCGAGATCGGTCTCGACATGTTGGCACCGTTTCGCCTCATGAACACGCTTGGCACCGGCGAGGCCTTGCGGCTCGTCACGGCTTATGCGGCGGAACACGCGGGCTTCCCGGTCCCCGCGCTCTTGCAGCGGCATGGCTCGGAGAATCGCCCGTTCGAACTTCGTTCGATCCAGCGTCGCGATGACGACGGCGTCGCGATCTTGACCATTCGCCGGCCGCGCGTGCTCAATGCGCTCAACCAGACCGTGTTCGACGAGCTGCGCGAGACCTTTGTCGCGCTCGCTGGCGATGCCAGCGTTCGGGCCGTCGTGTTGCGCGGATTTGGCGTCAAGGCGTTCGTTTCCGGAGCGGACGTCAACTTCCTGGCCAAGATCGAGTCGCCGGAGCAGGGCGAGGCCACGAGCCTGGATTCCCAGGACGCGATCCAGCAGATTGTGGACTGTGGCAAACCGGTCGTCTGTGCCTACAACGGCCTCGCGTTCGGCGGTGGCAATGAGCTGGCGTTGGCCTGCACGGCGCGCATCGCGCGCAGCGATCTACGTGTCCTTGCCGCGCAGCCGGAGGTCAATCTCGGCATCGTTCCTGGTGCCGGCGGGACTCAGCGTCTGCCACGCCTCATTGGCTTCGAGAAAAGCAATGAGATGTTGCGGCTCGGCCGGCCGATCTCGGCCAAGGATGCCCTTGCGTGTGGGCTCGTGGACGAGTTGGTCGATGGTACGGTCGCCGACCTCGAGCGCCGCGCGATTGGGTTGGCTCGCGAGCTTGCCGACGGCGCACCGACGCCGCGGCCCATGCCGACGGACGCGCTCACCGATGTTCCCGACGCGCTGCCGGAACTCGATCTCGGCCATCTGTCGACGGCCGTGGATCGCCTCGTTTCACAAGCCGTGCTCGACGGGGCGCGGATGTCGCTTGCGGATGGCCTTGCGCTCGAGGCCAAGAAGTTCGGCGAGGTCTGTGCTCTCGAGGACATGCGCATTGGCGTGCGCAACTTCCTCGAGAACGGGCCGCGGTCCAAGGCGGAGTTCGTGAACGCTTGAGTTCGCCACCGCTGACGCTCTGCTTGGCGCAGCTCTCGCCGCGGCTTGGCGACGTCGGGGCGAATCTCGAGCTGCACCGCGAGGCGATCGCGCGCGCCAGCGAACAGGACGCGCGGCTCGTGATCTTCCCAGAGCTCTCGTTGACCGGGTATCGGCTGCGCGATCTCACCTTCGAGGTCGCGATCGCACGTGACTCGCGTGAACTCGACGAGTTTGCCAAGCTGTCGCGGGGGGGGCCGGATCTTCTGGTCGGTTTCGTCGAAGAGAGCCCCGATCATCGGTTCTACAACGCCGCGGCTTACTTTTCCGCCGGTCGCCTGGTGCATGTGCATCGGAAGGTCTACCTGCCGACCTACGGTCTGTTCGAGGAAGGTCGCTTCTTCGCGATGGGCAGCGAGTTTATGGCGTTCGATACTGGCATCGGCCGTCTTGGTGTGTTGATCTGCGAGGACGTTTGGCACCTGTCGTCGGCGTATGCCTACTTTCTGCAGAACGTCGATTGGTTGCTCGTCATGAGCGCTGCGCCGGGGCGTGGCCTACCCGAAGAAGGGGACGAGCCGAGTTCGGGCCAGGCGTGGAACAGTCTGCTCGTCGCCGTCGCCACGTTCTTCAACTGTGGCGTCTTCTACGTCAACCGTGTCGGCTGGGAGGACGGCGTCAAGTTCTGGGGCGGTTCCAAGGTCGTGGATCCTTTCGGCACCGTGCGCGGCCATGCCGGTCAGGTCGAGCCGGAGCTGTGTTTTGTCGACGTCGACCCGGCGGAGCTTCGGCTGGCGCGGATCAACACGCCGATCCGTCGTGACGAGCGTCCGGAGCTGCTGCGCGGGCTGATCGAAGACATCACTCGTGGTGGAGGTCGCCGGCAATGACGCACTTTCTCGACCTTAACCGTGCATTGGCGATCGACTTCCTCGTCGATTTCATACGTGAGGAGACTGGCAAGTTCGGTTTCGACAAAGTCGTCGTCGGCCTCTCC
>CAYSWE010000123.1:0-10883 GCA_964434515.1 uncultured Phycisphaerales bacterium
GGATGACCTGAATGTGCCGACCAAGTGGCGTGTGCCGGCCGGGGTCTCGATCGCGGCCGGGGGTGCAGCGCTCATCTGGGCAGACAACGAGCCCGCCGATGGGTTGCTGCACGCGACCTTCCGGCTCTCGACACGCGGCGAGACGCTCGCGCTGTTCGCCAGCGATGGGGTCACCCTGCTCGATTCGATCGAGTTCGGCCCGCAGGTCGCGGATGTGCCTCTCGGGCGTCTGCACGACGGCGGCTCGGTCTGGGTGAGTTACCCGGCCGGTGGCACGCCCAACCAACCGAACGACGGGCCCGCGTGCGGTTACCGGTCGTACTCGACGTTTGCGAGTGCGAGCCATCCGGCGACGCTGGTCGGGGTGGGGGCTCCCAAGATCGGATCCACCACGTTTTGGCAATTCTCAGGCGGGCCCAAGTCGAGCGGGTTTTTCGTTGCGCTCGGCCTCGATGGGACCGATCTGCCGACACCGTTTGGCTTCTCCTTGCTCGTGCAGCCGGTGGTCTCGCTGACGCCGCTCGCAACCGATGCAGCGGGTGCAGCGCGGATCCCGATTCCGATTCCGAGTGTTTCTGGTCTAATCGGAACGCGCCTCTATGCGTTCGCGGTATTCCCTTCGGGCGGCGGCTTGCGTGGCTCGAGCGCCCTCATCCTGACCTTCTGCCGGCGCTGAGGCAGAGCTTGCCAGGGACAGGAGTGTGGTTTCTCTGACGCCAAGGCGGCGTTTTTGGCGATAAGATGGGGTGCGGGGGGCGTGCGCTTACGTTCCGAACCCCGCACCCCTAGCTCCTCTATGTCCTACATCCTTCCACAGGCTGCGCCGGTTCGCTGGGCGCGTTTCGAATGCAAATACCTACTCTCGGAGCGGGTTGCGCAAGAGGTTCGCCGGTGGATCGATCCCTACGTCGAACCCGATCCGTTCGCAGCGCGGAGTCCGACCCATTCCTACCCGATTTCGAGCCTCTACATGGACACGCCCGGGCTGCGGCTGTTCCAGGAGACGATCGACGGATGCATGCGACGGGAGAAGCTTCGCATCCGCAGCTACTCACGGGCCGTCGACGCTCCGTTCTTTCTGGAGATCAAGCGGCGGATCGATCAGGTGGTCGAGAAGAGTCGTGTGCGCGTGACCCGAGCCGTCGTAGCTGACGTGCTTGCCGGTGAGCCACCGAGTTCGGCCGAACTCGGCCTCAGAGGGGCGGAGTTCGAGGCCTACGAGGCGTTCGTCGGCCTCGCGCTGCGGCTTGGCGTGCGGCCGTGCGTACACGTTGGCTATGTCCGCCAGGCCTATGCAGCGCTGTATCAGCACGACGTCCGTGTCACGTTCGATCGGGACGTGATTTACAGTTCCCCCCAGGAGCAGGACGCGCTGGTTCGCGGACCGAACACGCACGATGTCGAGAACACGCGCGTCGTCCTCGAGTTGAAATTTAACTCGACGTTTCCTGCCTGGATGCAGGACCTCGTGCATGCACTCGACCTGCACCGAATCTCCTATTCCAAGTATGGTCAGTCCGTGGCGACAAGCGGGACTAGGCTGCCTGGACTCATGCCGCTGACAAGCCACGGGGACAAGCGTTGAACGAACTGGTCGATCGCGTCTTGCGCATGAGTGAGAGCGGTGCCGCCACGTCGCTCGAGACGGTGTTGCTGTCGCTGCTAGCGACCTTCGTGTTGAGTCAGCTCGTGGCCTGGCTCTATATGTGGACGCACCGAGGGATGTCGTATACGGCATCCTTGGCGCAGTCGCTCGTGGCGCTTTCGCTGATCGTTGCACTCGTCATGCTGATGGTCGGCGATAGCCTGGCGCGAGCCTTTGGTCTGTTTGGTGCCCTCGCCCTGATTCGCTTTCGGACACCGATCAAGGACGCACGGGACACCGTGTTCCTGTTCTTCGCCGTGGCGGTCGGGATCGCGACCGGATCGCGGAACCTCATGGCCGCGACGACCGGCACGCTCGTGATCGGTTTGATTCTTAGTTATCTGTACGTCGTCCGTTTCGGCTCGCGCTACGACCACGACGGGCTGGTTCGCTTTCGCTGCGTCACCGGTGGCGAAGAAGAGCGGCGGGCCCAGGAGGCGCTGCGGCGGATTTGCGAGAGTTTTACGTTGCTGCATGTTCGCGAGGCTGGACCGCAAGCCCTGATGGAGTTTGCCTACCAGATCAAGCTCTTCGACAAGAGTCACGGTTCGCATCTCGTGCGCGACATAGTCGCGATCGACGGTGTCTCCGACTTGTCGTTGTTGATGCAGGATGGAGAGGCGCAGCCGTAGCCGAACGATGCAAGCGAACGACGATACGGTCGACCTACCAGCGCCGGAGTTCCGGGTACCTCTGCGTTTCCGGATCCGGCGTATGGTGCGGCGTGCCGTGCCTTTTGTAGTCTGGACCGCGGCGTTATTGGTTTCGGTGTACCTCTATGGTCGTCGGCAGGCCGAGGCGATCCTCGTGGGGATCGCCGACGAACGCCGTTTTGTCGTGGCGCCGGAGACGACGGGGCGGTTGGATCGGCTCACTGTGGCCCTGCACGACGAAGTCATGCAGGGCGACATCGTCGCGACGCTGGATGATCGCGAGTTGCTCCTGCGCCTGGACCGTGCGCGTGCCGAGCTGCGCCGCTTGGAGGCCGAGTCGGCCCGCGATCGAAGCATCGCCAAGATGCAAGCCTCGGAGATGGAGCTCGAGTTCGATGCGGACCTGCGGCGTTTCGCGACCGACGTGGAGCAGGGCGAGATCCAGGTCTTGCGGGAGCTGGCCGAGCACGAGGAGGATCGGGTGCGTCTGCAGGGGCTCGAGCTCCGCCTGGCGCGCAGCGAGAAGCTCAGTCGTGAGGCCGTTGCGTCGGATGCTCGTCTTGACGACGATCGGACCGCACGCGACGCGCTCTCGAAGCGGATTGCCGAGCGCGCACGCTTGATCGACGACATGCGCAAGCGCAACGACGCGGCCAAGCGGCGCTACGCAACCTATCGCGCCAGTCACGCCGAGCGCAGCGGCAAGAGTGTCGGCGCCGTCCTAGCCAAGCCTCTCGAATACGCAGTGAAGGTCCAGGCGCTGCGCTTGGAGCGGATCAATCTCGACGTCACTCGGCTCGTCCTGCGGGCGCCTGCCAGCGGCCGCGTCGCCCGCAACCTTCACCGACCGGGCGAGGTCGTCACCGCTGGCGACCCGGTCGTGCAGATCGTCGAGCCGGTTGCCGATCAGATCGTGGCCTACCTCCCGGAGAACCGGCTGCTTGAGCTTCGGGCCGGGGCGCCGGTCGAGCTCGTGCGTCGCGCCGCGCCGGACCAGGTCATCCGGACGAGAGTTCGAGAAATCGGTGCGCGCGTGGTGCGCTTACCCGCGCGTTTGACTGCTGCCGATGGTGTGGCGCGCTGGGGGATTCCGGTGTATATCCCGCTGCCGGACGGGTTCGTCGTGACGCCGGGGGAGGCGTTCTCCGTGCGTCCGCGACCGAAGTCTTACAGCGACTGACGCCCCACCGGGACCCCGACGCGGTAGGATGAGCGGGTGACTTCGTACCGACTGTGCTCCTTGGTTTGTGCTGCTAGCACGCTCGCGCTGGCTCTACCCGGACAGCTCCGTGAGCGGGAAGACGCGACGCCGCTTACCGAAACGCAGCGGATTCAGCACGTGCTGAGTCGCTTCGCGTTCGGGCCGACTCCCGGAATGATCGAGCGCGTGCGCAAGATTGGGCTGGACCAGTGGTTCGAAGAACAGCTGTCGGGTAAGGCGCGCGAGACCTACGAGCTCGGCGACAAGCTCCGCAAGTTCGAGACGCTGGAACTGAGTGCGCAAGAGCTATTGGCCAACTACAATCCGCGTCAACCTGGTGTCAACGCGACGGCCAAGGAGAGACGGGAGTACGCGCGGCTGCGCAATTTGCCGCGCAACGAGCTGCTGCAGTCCATCGTCTATCGGTGCGTCTACGCCGGCAATCAGGTGCGGGAGGTCGCTACCGACTTTTGGCGCAACCACTTCAACGTCGACATCTCCAAGGGGTTGCTGCGCTACTACGCCGTCGAATATGAGCGCGAGGTGTTGCGGGCGCACGTGTTCGATCGGTTCGCGGACCTGCTCGAGGGCAGCGCAAAGCACCCGGCAATGCTCGTGTATCTCGACAACGCGGTGTCGCGAAGGCCGCCGACCAAGGGGGAGCTCAGCGCTGTCGCGGAGCGGGCCCGGCGTGCCACGGGGTCCAAGGAGCGGGCAGCGGAAGCGGTCAATATCGCGCGTCAGCGCGGACTCAACGAAAACTACGCGCGCGAGCTGCTCGAGTTGCACACGCTCGGCGCGGACAACTACTACACGCAGCGCGATGTGGTCGAGGTCGCGCGGGCGCTCACCGGCTGGACCGTGCAGAACAACGCCAAGTACCCCGTGGGGTTCTTGTTTCGTCCGGATTTGCACGTCCGGGGTGAGAAGCACTTTCTCGGTCAGGTGATTCGGGGCTCGAAGGACAATCCCCTGCTCGAAGGCGAGCGCATCCTGGCGCGGCTCGAGCGTCACAAGGGGACCGCGCACTTCATCGCGACCAAGCTGTGCCGGTATTTCGTGGACGACCACCCGGGCGAGAAGATTGTGCGTCGGGTGGCTGCGGTGTTTCTGCGCAGGAAGGGCGACCTCAAGGCCGTCTACCGCGCGCTGTTGCACGATCCGGACTTCTTTGCTCCGAAGTATTACCAGTCGAAGTACAAGCGGCCGTTCGAGTTCGTGGTCAGCGCGCTGCGCGTGACCGGCGCGAAGATCGACGATCCGGCAGCGGCATTGCGCGTCATGGCGCTGCTCCAGGAACCGCTCTATCGCCAGGAGGATCCGACAGGCTACTACGACACGGCGGAGGCCTGGAACGACCCCGGGGTGATGGCTGTGCGCTGGCAGTTTGCGTTTGATCTGGCGACCGGGAAGCTGCACGGCATTCGTGTGCCGCAGTCGTTCTACAAGGGGCTCCATCCACGCATTCCGCGCGTGTGGAAGGATCAGCTGGCTCGGCGCGTGCTTCCTGCCGGGATGGGCGAGAAGACCTCTCGCGTCCTCGACAAAGTGATGCGTCGCTATCTCGAGGAACATCCCAAACCGAAAGTGACGGAGCTCGGCCCCTTTCTGCTCGGACTCCTGCTGGGCTCTCCCGAGTTTCAGCGCCAATGACCCGCACGAGGACATGATGCAACGACGGGATTTCTTACGTGACATGCTGTCTGGCGCGACCGCCGCCGGGCTTGCCGGCCGTGCGTTGGCTGGCGCGGCTTCGCCGATCGCTGCCCGGGGCGGCGTGGAGCGGCGCCAGGGCCAGGCGACGAACCCTGTGCTCGTGGTGATCTACCTGCGTGGTGCACAGGATGCGCTCAATACGATCATCCCTTACGCGGATCCCCGCTACTACGAGATCCGCCCGACGATCGCGATCTCGCCGAAGAGCGGCGCGGGGGAGAAGGGCGTCGTCCGGCTCAACAAGCGGTGGGGGCTGCATCCGGCGATGGCGTCACTGCTACCGGTGTGGAAGGCCGGGAAGCTGGCGCCGATCGTGTGCGTTGGTTCGCCGCACCCCACGCGCAGCCACTTCGATGCACAGGACTTCATGGAGTACGCCGCGCCCGGGCTCCGGACGAGTCGCGACGGCTGGCTCAATCGCTACCTGGCACTGACCGCCGATCGCTCGGGGAGCGACTCGCCACTGCGGGCGTTGGCGATGCAGGGGCTCTTGCCGCGTTCGCTACGAGGCAAGTACCCGGTGTTGGCCGTGCCGGAGCGCGGCGGTCGGCGCGCGGCGCGCTACCTGGATCTGTTTGATGACCTCTACATGGAACCCGGGGCCAAGCAACCTGCCATGGCTTCCGAGGGCACGAGGCGCGAGGACCCGGTCGTGCGCACCGGCCACACGACGATCACAACTCTGCGGCGCTATCAGACGATTGTTGGCCGGGCCAAGAAAGGCAAGCAACACGCCGTGCGCTACCCGCGCGGCCGGCTCGGCTCCCGGCTCGGCGACATCGCCAAGGTCATCCAGGCGGGCGAGCCGCTCGAGGTGGCGTGCGTGGACTGGAATGGCTGGGATCACCACACCGGTGAAGGGGGCGAGGACGGACGCATGGCGCGCATGCTCAGTCAGGTGTCCGACTCGATCGCTGCCTTCCTCCGCGACCTAGGCCCGGCCGCCGAGCGGACCGTGGTGGTGACCATGACCGAGTTCGGCCGCACGTGCCGCGAGAATGGCAACATGGGCACCGACCACGGTCACGGCGGTGCGATGCTCCTCGCCGGCGGGCCGGTGGCTGGCGGAAAGGTCTACGGACGCTTCCCCGGGCTTCGGGATCGCGACATGTATCAGGGCCGCGATTTGGTCGTGACCACCGATTTCCGCGATGTGATGGCGGAGCTGATCGTGCGGCACATGGGCGTCAAGAAGCTGCCGAAGGACTTCTTTCCGGACTTCAATCCGAGCCGGAAGCCGCTGGGGATCCTCGGATAGGAGATGCGCCTTCGACTTGGGCGTACCAGGCGCTTTAATGGCCGGCTCGTCCTCGAGTCGGTTGGCTCGGGGTGTCTTCGTCCCTGAGCCAAGAGGCCAGACCCCGTGACCAAGTCGATCTCTGTCTGCACGTCTTTCGCCGTTTTGCTTGTCGCCGGCGTTGTCCGGGGCACTCCGCAGGACGTCGAGTCGCGGCCGCACCTTGCGGACGCCGGGGATACGTTGGTCTACGGTGTCTTGCAGGACGCGGACGGCCTCTTGCCGATTGTCGGGCAGAGCGTCACCGGGAGCACGGTGTTCGACTTGGTGACACCGGTGCTCACGCAGAGCGACTTCAAGAATGGCCGCATCGTCTACGAGCCCGGACTCGCGACGTCTTGGGAATGGAACGCTGACCACACGCAGCTCACCTACAAACTGCGCGACGACGTCTACTGGGACGACAAACCGCACACGCGTGTCACCGCGGAGGACGTCCGCTTCACCTACGAGCTGATCGGCGATCCGAAGGTCTTCAGTCCGCGCGTGAGCTACCTCGATCGGTTGGACCCGAAGGAGCCCGTCACGGTGCTGGCCGAGGACCTCGTGCGGTTCAACTTTCGCTACGCCTACAACGAGCAGAATATGATGGCGCACGCGGGGTTCAACGTCGCGCCGAAGCACCTTCTGGAGAACGCCGCCCGCGACAAGCTGCGCTCGAACCCTCTCAACATCCGCAAGGCTGTTGGTGCTGGACCGTTCCGGATGCTTAAGTGGGAACCGAAGAAGCAGATCACGATCGTCCGTAACAAGCATTGCCGCATTGCGCCGGTCCCTTACATTCGACGCATCGTCTTCAAGGTCATCCCCGAGTACCAGACCCTGCTGACCGAACTGCGCAAGGGATCGATTGACATGGCTGAGTCGATCCAGGAGAAGGACATCGCCGATGCGCAGAAGTGGGGCACCGTCAAGCTCTACAAGCGCGGCTATCGTTTTCTCGACTATGTGGCGTGGAACGCCGAGAACCCGCTCTTTGCCGACCGAGCGGTGCGCCGTGCGCTGACCATGGCGATCGACATCGACCGTATGATCAAGAATCTATTGACCTTCGCTGGTGAGACGCATGGGACCCAGGCGTACTCGACGTTCACGCCGGAGCTCACAGATTTCAAGGACGAGGACATTCAGTTGCTTCCGTTCGACCCGGCGCAGGCCAAGAAAATCCTGGCTGCGAAGGGGTGGGTCGATAGCGATGGCGATGGCTGGCTCGACAAGGACGGCAAGCGCTTCGAGTTCACGCTGCTGACCAACACCGGGAATCCGCGGCGCAAGGACGCCTGCGAACTCATTCAGTCTGATCTCAAGAAGATCGGCATCAAGGCCAACAACGAGCTGCGTGAAGGCGTGCTGTTCTTCGAGCTTCTGCGCAAGAAAAAATACGAAGCAGCGCTCGCCGGATGGTCGGCCGGGCTGTTCCCGGATCCGTCGGATGTCTGGGTTTCGGCGACCGAGGAGGATCCGCGACCCTTCAACTTCACTGGCTACTCCAACCCGACGGTGGATGCGTTGATCAAGAAGGGACTCAAGACGGCCGTTTTGGCCGACGAGGCGGCCATCTGGAAGAAGGTCAATCGACTGATCTATGAGGATCAGCCCTACACGTTCCTGTTCTGGAAGAGTGCGGTGATGCCGGTTCATAAGCGCTTCCGTGGGATCAAGCCCAACGTGCTGTCCACGCTGCACAAGGTCTGGGATTGGTGGGTCCCGAAGAGCGAGCACAAGTACAAGTACTAACCGGTCGACTCTCCTCGCTGCTTCGGGCTCACACTCCATGGCCGTGTTCATTCTGCGCCGCGTGCTGGTCAGCATTCCGCTGGTCTTCCTGGTGGCGGCTGGTTTGTTTTTCCTCATGCAAGCCGTTCCAGGCGATGCCTCGTCGTTTTTCATTAACCCGGACTTTCCGATTGAGCGCATCGCCGAGCTAAAGCGCAGCATGGGGTTGGATGAGCCGGCGATCGTCCAGTTTTGGCATTGGATCCGCAACGCCCTGACCGGCGACTTCGGCTATTCGCTGACCGAGTTTCGTCCGGTCTCCGAGAAGATCGCGACGGCGCTGCCAAACACGCTGCTACTGAGTGCGTGTTCGTTGCTTGTGATCTTCATCGTCGGGCCACTCATTGGTGTCGTTTCGGCGATCAAGCAGTACAGCCTCACCGATCACACGCTGACGCTCGGCAGCTTCTTTCTCTACTCGATGCCGGGTTTCTGGTTCGCGCTGCAGTTGATCCTAGTGATGTCGTATATCGCTCCCGATTGGCCGACCTCGGGGATGGTGGGCAATGAGATCACCATGAAACTGGCGGCGATCCAGGAGGCGATCGAGCTCGAGGAGGTGCCGGAGGTCGTGATCGGCTCTTGGGAGCAGATTCTCGACACCCTGCAGCACCTGGCGCTGCCGGTGATTTCGCTCGGGCTGGCGGCTTCGGCCGGGGTGGCGCGCTATACACGATCGGCCATGCTCGAAGTGATCCAGCAGGACTTCGTGCGCACGGCACGCGCCAAGGGCGTGTCCGAGCGACGCGTGATCTTCGTGCATGCGCTGCGCAACGCGCTCATTCCGATCGTGACGCTGTTGGGGCTGTCGCTGCCATTCCTGGTTTCGGGTGCGGTGCTGATCGAATACGTGTTCGCTTGGCCCGGCATGGGGGGCGAGCTCGTGCAGGCGATCTTCCGCCGTGACGTGCCTGTCGTCATGGCGATGGCGCTCCTGCTGACGATCATGGTCTTGGTCGGCAACCTCGTCTCCGATGTGCTCTACTCGATCGTCGATCCGAGGATTCGCCATGACTAGCGCCGCCAAACCGCGTGGCTGGCGTGGACTGCCGGGACTGCGCCAGCTCATTGCCGGTCCACGCATCCTTGGGGCGATCACTGTTTCGGTGGTTCTCACGTGCCTGCTGACGCTGGCGTTTCGTTCCGGGCGTATCGCCCCGTTGGCCAAGGCTGGCGGTTTTTGGAACCTCAGTGCGGTGATCTGCCTGTTTGGTGCGCCGTTCGTCGTCCTTTGGCTCACGCGCTGGAAGCCCGCGCGTCCGCGACACGGCAAGAGTCAGTGGACGCTCGTGCGCGAGCGTTTCATGCGCTCATCCCTGGCGCAGTTCGGCCTGTGGATGGTCGTCTTGTTTTACCTGACGCTGTTCCTGACCCCGTTCCTTGCGCCTTACACGTTCGATCAGCAGATCGACGCCGCGGGACTCAACCTGCAACCTCCCTTGACCGGCGGCTTCCTTTTCGGAACGGATCAGTTGTCGCGGGATGTGCTCAGTCGCGTGTTGTATGGCGGCCGAATCAGCTTGACGATCGGTTTCTTGGCGGTCGGCTTGTCGGTGTCGTTCGGGATGTTCTTCGGGCTTCTCGCTGGCTACTTCGGTGGCATCGTCGACACGCTGATCATGCGTTTCGTCGACTACATGTTGTCGATTCCGCGACTGGTCCTGCTGCTGGTCGTCATGGTCCTGTTCCAGAGTCACGTACCCGCGGAGTACCGCGTGCACCTCATGGTGTCGATTCTCGGGGCCACGGGCTGGATGGGCACCAGCCGCATCGTGCGTGGCGAGGTGCTGAGCCTGAAGAATCGCGACTTCGTGCTCGCCGGGCGCGCATTGGGGTTTGGCCGGGCGCGCCTGTTGTTCCGACATGTGGCGCCGAACTGTCTGGCGCCGGTGATCGTGGCGGGCACGCTCGGGATCGGCGCGACCATCCTGGTCGAAGCCAGCCTGTCGTTCCTTGGGCTTGGCGTGCCGGACCCGTATCCCTCGTGGGGCAAGATGGTCGCCGAGGGCAAGGAATACCTTACGCGCGCCTGGTGGATGACGACGCTACCAGGATTCACGATCGTGCTCGCCGTACTTTCATTCAACCTCCTCGGCGACGGGCTGCGCGACGCGCTGGATCCGCGCAGCCTGCTCAGTAGCGGTCCTGCACCGGGGGATGACGACGAGACGGATGATGAGAGCAACGCGGATCAGCCGTCCGGACAAGACTGAGGAAACACGCTCGATGAGTGACACACCGCAACTCGAACTACACAATCTGAAGACGTACTTCTACACGGACGAAGGCGTGGCACGAGCGGTCGACGACGTCTCCTACTCGATCCACCGTGGTGAGACGCTTGGCGTCGTCGGCGAGTCGGGCTGCGGCAAGTCGGTGACCGCGCTGTCGATCATGCGGCTGATCCCGATGCCGCCCGGGAAGATCGTCAGTGGAAGCATCCGCTTCGAAGGGCGGGAGATCCTCTCGATGTCCGACAAGGAGATGCGCCAACTCCGCGGCAACGACATCGCCATGATTTTTCAAGAGCCGATGACCTCGCTCAACCCGGTGTTCACCGTGGGCGATCAGATCATGGAGGCGATCCTGTTGCAC
>CAYSWE010000124.1:0-10816 GCA_964434515.1 uncultured Phycisphaerales bacterium
GACGCCCCACTCGATCTTGACGCGCCGGGCAAACTCCTCGACCGTACCCATGCTGATCTCGGTTGGAACATGCACGGGCATCACCGTGTCGAGCAGCACCTGGGAACGCTCACGGAAGTGCCGGCCGACTCGACCGAGCACGGCGCCAAGATCCGGCGATCCGGTGTCGGCGGCGAAGGCATCGATCTCGAGATTGGCCACCAGAGTCGATGCGACGTAGTCGTGACGTTTGAAGAACCGAGCGCGCACCGTGGCCGCGTTTTCGAGCGACGTGCCGGTCAACACCGCAACGTAGCATCCCGGATAGCCAAACCGATAGAGACCGTCCGAAGGACGGAGATCGTGCGCAAAGTTCTCGAGCACGTACGTGTCAAGCCGTGCAACCGAGGCCTCGTCCATGGCCTCTGAGGACGTGATCTGTACGGCCAGCAACGCCGACAGAATGCCCTGGCGACTACAGCGCGCATCCTCGACACGCACACGCTCGCCGAGCTGTGCCGCCGTCCCTAGCCACGGCCCGACCGACGCCGACGGCAGCGTACCCGCTCCGACGTCGAGCGGCGCCTTGCCCTCGCTAGTGCGCCGCAGACTCGCCGAGATCCAATCGGCGACGCCGCAGAACGTGGAGACGGTTGCGTCGCTGAGCATGCGAATCGGGATCTCATCCAGGCAGAGGAGAGCACGCACGACGCCATTCTGATCGGAGACCGGCGCGACCAGCAGTGGCCCAAACTCAGGCGTCGGCTCGTCCGGGCTGAATCCATTCGTGAACAAACCGTCCTCGAGTGCTCGCAGTACGAGCGGACTCTGCGCAGCGTCCTCGAGTCGCGCACGAATCGACCGCGGTTCCCAGCCGCTGTGACTCATCACGTCGAGATAACCGCCCTCGAGCACCGTCAGAGCCGAACAAGCCGACGCGCCGCAGTGCTGCTGCACCATCTCGAGCGCGAGATCCATGATGTCCTGCTCCGTGGCGTTCTCTAGGCGCCGCGCGGTCTCGATCATGCTCCCGAACTGCGAGCTGTTGTCGACCAGTTTGCGCTTGAGCTCACGATTGGCTTGCTTGAGCACCTTCTGGGCGTTCTGAACACGTTCGATTTCGACGTTCGCTTCCGCAAGCGCCGCCTCCAGTGCCGCCGTGCGCCTCGCGCCGGCGTCATGGAATTCGCCGATGACGAAGCCAACGGCGTAAAACAGCAGCGGTGCCTGCATCGTGTCGAATCGCAGGATATCGAAGACCGTTGCCGCGCCCGTCGCCTCGAACGCGCCACTACCGTAAAGGATGGATGCCCCGGTCGCGGCCAGGAGCGCGCCGAGCAGCCCACGTGCCGCCGCCATCGGCAGCACGACGAGCCAGTAAGGATGAGGATGCACGCCAAACGCGCCCAGATGGGTGCGCGCGACGAAGACCTCGCCGATCGCTACCAGACCAAGCAGCAGCACGACCTCGAGTAGCACGGTAGTCGCGTGCGAGAGCGAACCCTGCTCGACGGGTTCCTCAGCGCGGTCCTCCTCGGGCTCGGACTCGACCGGCGCGCTACTCGGCTCGAGGTCCGTACCGGAGTCCGGCCGCGCCGCGCGATCGTCGAGCCAGCCGAGCAGCTCGTCGACGACGGGATCTTCAGATTCCTGCGCCTCGGCGAGTTCGTCTACCGAGTCGTCCACATCCGCCATGGCCTCGGGCTCCGGCGATTGGTCGACGGAACGCCCTCCGGCAGCCTCGAGGGCGGCGTCGACGAACGCGAACGGATCCGAGACGCCCGCCGCAGGAACGGCGTCCTCGGCGCAACAGGCATCACGATCGGCAGTCGTCGCGTCGACGCCTGGCCGGCGAATCTCCTCACTCGGCAGCGCGTCGAGGCCGTCGAGCATCTCGAAGAACCGGTCGACCTGCGGGTCGTCCGCCTCCAGCTCGATCGCATCCGCGTCTCCCGCGACGCCACTGGCGAAGTCGGGATCGGCGTCGGGTCCCGACTCGACGGGATCCACCGCGAACTCGTCCTCGATGGACTGCCACTCGACCGACGTCGGGACGCCGTGCGAGAGTTCGTCCAGCATCGCAAAGAACTCATCGACGGGTTCCTCGGCCGCGCCCGACGGTGTGGCTGCCACAGCGGGGGCACGCTCCTGACTCACACCTTCGTAGCGCGTGAACAGCTCATCGAGCATGGATCGCTCGAACTTGGTCATCGACTCGAGGACGTCGTCGTCGCCAGGATCGTCGATCACCGCCGAGCCGCCGGTAGCAACGTCCTCTGGAGCAAGGTTGACGAAAGCGTCCCCCGAGGCCGCCTTGCGGAACCGCGCGAGCAGGTCGTCCGCCAAGTCCACGTCGCCGGCGGCGACGGGCTCGTCGAGCTCGATCGAACCCTCGGCGTCTCCGGCGCGCTCCGGCACGGCCGGCGCATCCGCCAATCCCGCGAAGAAGGACGCGAGGTCTTCCTCGTCCGCGTCGCCCTCGTCTTGCGGTGCCGCGAGCTTGGCCAGCTCTTCGAGCGTCGGCGGCGTAGCCTCCCCGGCCTCGGCCCGCTCGAAGCGAGCCAAGAGTGAGTCGACCGATGCATCGCTGACGCTGCCGGCGGTCTCCACGTCCGCAGGGACGGTGACCTCGAGTTCGGCGTGGCGCGCGATGGCCTCGGCGTACTCGCTCAGTGCCTCCAGAAACTCCTCTCGTTCGGCTTCTCGGTGGTCGAGCACGCCGGATACAACGGGAGCGCTCGGCGACCGATCGTCGCGCGTGTCGCTGCCAGTTGTGTGCCTCCCCCCCGTCATTCCTCCTCGGTCACCACCGAAACAGAGCCTGCAAGAGCACGCGCTTCGACGAGTCGCTGGCGTTGTCCCGGCCAATCGCCCGTCCGCCTCCGAGGCGTAGCGTCAGTTCGGTCAGAGGGCTGGGCCTCCAAGTAAGGCCCGCCTCCACTCCCCATCCGAGCGTGGAGCGATGCAGTTCCGTCCCGATCGAAGCCTCGATGCGGGCGCCAACGGCCTCGTACACATGCTTGTCGTAGCTGGCCGAGACGCTCAGGTAGTCCGTGCGCACGACCATGGGGAGCAGGCGTGCGAGTTCGCCGTCGTCGATCAGTCGCTGGGTTTGGTAGCCAAGCCATACGTTCAGAAGCTCGTCCCGCGTGAGTTCCGGTTCGGCATTCAGGAACGGCGATGCCTCGACCTGTGGAACCCGCTGCACACGCCAGCGCGGCGCCACGGCCGGGTCTCCCTCGATCACGCGCACGCCGACGCTGACCGAACCCTCCAGCAACGCGTCCGTCGCGCTTGGACTCGCTGGAGGGTCGACGCTGACTGCGCGCAACCCCACAGCGCCTGCCGCCCAGAACGCGTCGCCGAGATCCACGAACGCCGTGCCGTCGATGCCCGTGCTCCTCCCGCCGAGCGCAGCACCCGCAGCCGGCTCGGCGAGCAGCGCATTGGCAAAGAGACGCAGCTCGAACGAGCGGTACGGTCCGACTCGGTCGACGTGCGCTGCGGCCCATGCCCCCACAGGAACACCACCAGAGACACCCGGATACGCTGCCAAACCGACCGCAACGAAATCGTCGTCCTCCACTCGCTGCGACAGCGCCACGTCCAAGAGCGCCGCGGATGCGTGCAAGTCGGACGCGCCGTTGTTGACGACTGCCGCGCGCCCACGCCACTGGGCGTAGCCCACAGAACCGCTGATCCGGGTCCGCTCGTCATCGAGCAGGTCACTCGCCATGAAGCGAAACGAGAACCTGCGATCATCGCCGGCACTCGATAGCTCGAGTTCGGTCGCGGCGCGGTGCGCCAGGCGCCCATCGATCCGCTGGACCGCCCGCTTCGCGGCGAGACTCCCGTGACTCAGAAGCAACCACTCGTGATACGAATCCTGGGCGTCGCGCCATTCGCCGCGCGCTTCCAGGTTGCGCCCACGATTCGCCGCGATACCAGCCTCCGGTCCGTACTTGCGGATCGCCAGTTCGTAGCGGTTGTCCGCGTAATCATACTTGCCAGTCTCGGCGAGCAGCTCGGCAAACACACGGAGCAGGCGACGATGGTGCGGCCGCCACTCGCGCAGCCGATCGATCACTCGGCGCGCCTCTTTGTAGTCGTGCTGCGATATCAGCGCATCGGCGTAGTCGAGCCCGAGATCGACATTGCGCGGCTCGGCCGCCACCAGCCGCCGATAGATTGGCTGCGCCGCCGCAAAGTCACCTAGCCGAACGAGCGACCGGGCAATCAGGCTCTCAACTTCGGCACCTGGATGTTCCATGGCGCGCAGACCGGCGAGTGCCGACGTGAAGTGCGCCGTCGCATCCTCACGCCGACCGACGGCCCACAATGCGTCGGCAAGGTAGAACTCGACCAACGGCTCGTTGTCGGCGGACGTCTCTCTCGAGACGGTGAGACAGCGTTCGAGATAGCGGAGGGCAGTGCTCGGATCGTTCGCCCACGATAAAATCTGCCCACAGCGCAGCAGCGCCTGCGCGTGATCCGGGACCTCGGCGACAACCGCTCGGTAAGACGTCAGCGCCCGATCGGGGAAGCCGGCAGCAAACAGCTGGTCGGCGGCGGTGAGTTTCTCCTCGACCGTGGCTCCTTCGAGTGCGGCTCGTTTCTCGAGCAGGGCAACGGCTTCCGCCGAGTGGTCGGACGCGAACAACAGGTTGACGAGCCTGGCAAACGCCGGCGAACGCGGACCATCCCCGGCAACGAGCGCGCGCACCTGTTCGGTCGCGAGGTCCAGACGCTGGATCGACTCGTAGAGGTCGGCGACCCGCAGCCGGTTGGCAGGCTCGTTGACGCCGAGATCGATGAGCCTTGTGCGTGCATCAATCTCACTCTCGACGTCATCGACCCACGAGGCTCGGTCCGCCCAGGCGCGCAGCAGATCGACATCCTTGCGATAGCTCAAGGCCAGATCGCGCGCTGCTGCGACCCGCTTCGCCGGGTCCTCGATTCGATCGACGAGCTCGAGTCGAAAGGTCTTGGCAATCGGATCCTTGGGGAAGCGGCTCACCAGGTCGACGGCTACTTTGCGAAACTCCGGACGGTCGAGGAACGGTCTGAGGTTCTCGAGCACCTCGCTCAAGATCTGCGGCTTCATCGTGTCGGAGTGCACCGCGGAGAGCGCCATCTCGGGCAGGTGCTGTGCACCACCCCGGCTGAACTCGCCGAGGTGCTCGAAGAACTGTGGCGAGTCGATCTCGGCCTTGGCGCGACGCGAAAGCAGACGGGCAATGCGATCCTTTCTGCCCAGGGAGGCCAGGATGGACACCAGTTCCGTACGCGTCGTTGCATCACTCGGCGTCAGATCCAGGCGCCGCTCGAGCAGGTCCGCGAGCTTGTCCGGGACATCGCGCCGGCGGTAGAGCGCTTCCAGTTGCCGCTCGATCTGCGCGCGCGGCTCCGCGTTCGACGATGCACCGGCGAGCGGTTCCGGGAGCGCCGCGAGCGCCGCTTCGAGTTCGCTCATAGCCCGACCAAAGCGGAGATCCTGCGCCGCGAGCGTCGCGGTCTTCTGCCGCCATCGCGCCTCCTCGGTCGAACGAACTGCGATCGACGTCATCAAGTCGAGCCCGAGCACAACCTTGCCACCCTCGAACGCCAGCGTCGCAGCTCGTTCTTGGTCAGCGAGCTTGCCCGCGTCCCGCGCCAGCGCGACCGCATGCGGGACGGCACGCTCGGGTTCGCCGAGCAACGGGTAGAGCTGCAACAACCGGCGACGCGCGTCGCGATCCTCCCGGCAGGCAACCAGCCTCTCGAGCGCCTCGGCCTCGATTCGAGTGCGCGACTGCCAACTTGCGATCTGCGCCGTCTTGGCCCAGTGCTCGGCGTCGCCGGCATCTGCCGGCACAACATAGCGCTGCGCCGCGAGCGCCTCGGGCAAATGCCCGATCGACAAGTAGAACGCCACGAGCGCGTCGCGAAGCTCGCGCGACTCGGGATTGGCCACGAGTCCACGGACTAGCCAGCGCACGTAGCCGCGCTGGCGCCCGGCTTCGTGGAAGCGATGCGCGACGCGGAGGTAGGAGCGCGCCGGACGGTGTTCGGCTGACGAACGGCGGAAGGCACGTGCAATGGCGTCGGGACCTGCCTTGGGTGAGTCCTCCGAGAGGTCACGCCCAAGCGGATCGAAGAACGACTCGGTCGCACGCGTGACCTCGGCGCTCCCCGAGATCTCGGCGAGGGCGTCCGTGAGTTCGCGAATGCCCTTGGCATGCCGCAGGCGAAACAGCTCGGCTCGGCTCGGCTTGGGCAGCGCCCCGACCTCGGCCTTGAGCACCGCCAAGCTCCGCTCGACGACGGCCTCGCCGGGCTCGAGCCGTGCGAGTTCGGTCAGACGCACGAGCGCCTGCCGAGCATCCCCGTGCCGGCGTGCCATCGCCAAACGATCCCATGCAGTCAGCCGCTTCTCGCCGGTCGCTGAGTCGATCCCACCACGTCCCGGATCGGGCATCGGAATCCCGACGAGCACCAGCATGATGACGACACCAATCGCGGCGAACAGCAGCAGGTTCCAACGCGAGAGGTTCATCGGCTCCGAACCTCGATCTGGCTCGTGCCGGGGCCGAGTTCGATGCGCACGCGCCCGTCCGCATCGGCGTCGATCTCCGTTCGCGCACCATCGACTACACGGGCGAGGGCCTCTCCGGCGGCAAAGCCTCCGACGACGACGATGCGCGGCGCGAGCGAAATCGACTTGAGTGCCACCGAGTCTCGGTCGCGCCGAAAGTCCGCGATCGCGTGGTTGGCCTCAACGAGGTGCGGACGTGCCGGTGCCGAAGCCACGAGCGTGACCTGCGCATCGGGAGCGGACAGGTGAAGGTAGAGCGAGCCGTCGATGCGGTGGAACCCGGCGATGCCGGGTGAAGCGCTCCAGTCGACCGTCCGCGGTTCGTCGTCGATGCGCACGGACGGGCAGGCGCCGAACTCGGAGAAGCGCCAGACCGCGTCGGAAACCCGCTCGATACGACAGCCTTGAGCCGCCGCCACCGCCTTGGAGTAGACCGAGGCAAACACCGGCGCGGTCGCTTCCTTGCTGCCCCACCGCTCGATCAGTGCCTCGAGTTGGTGCAGGCGCTCCGGCCGCTCCGCCGAGTAGAAGTGCGCATAGACATTTGCCGGTTTCAGGATGCGGCCGGTCCCGGTGTTGACGATCGTCTGCTGGATGTGCCGGAACGCCCCGGGCATGGTCGTGAAGAAGCCTTCGAAGACATTCTCGTTCGCCGCGCCGCAGTAGACCTGGAACGCGCTACCGACGCGCTTGCCCCACGGCGGAACATAGCCGACCGAGTCCTGTGACGCATCCCAGCGAAACACGCCGCCGTTGAGGTTGCAGCAACCGGCGTTTGTCGCGGCCAAGATCGCCTCCGGCGGCGGATTCGCGTTTCCTGACCACAGCATCACCTCACAACGTTTGCCACCGGTGAGGAGTTGCTCGTTGATGAAGCGTATGGACGCGGTGACTTCCGCCACCATGTCGTGCTGATAGCCGTCGAGGCTCGAGTACCAGAGCACGGTGTGCGGCGGCGTCGACGGGGTCACGCGACGCCGCCAGTTGAGCGGGTGCAACACCGTATGGCTGGCCGCCTGAACCCGTGGGTGGTTGAGGATGCGACGCGCGATCTTCATGGCGGGAGTCGGCTGCTCCGGATCGAGCTTCGACGTCAAACTTGCCACGACGATGCTGATCGTCATCGGCAACTCATAGGCCTCGACGATGCGATCGAGAAAGACCTTGCCGCAGATCTGCCCGCGCGCGACGGTCGACACACTTTCGAAACCATCGCCGTCGACATGAAACACGAACATGCGCCGCCCGTTCAGAACGCACGGCGCCGGCGCGGGCGTGCGCGCCATCCCGAGCGCATCGCGGAAGAACTCGATCGGGTCGATGTACCAGCGCCGATCGCCAAAGCCCGAGCCGACCCGAACCGACCATGGATCGAGCGCGATGCCGCCCCACGATCCGGTGACGATCGGCACGCGTTGGTCCTTGAGCCCGACCTCGGTCGTGAGCCAGACGTCGTTCTTTGGGTCGGTCCCGTTGGCCAACGCCGGACCCAGGTGACGACGCTCATAGACCGGCCGCGACTCATAAGCGTAGGCGTGTCGTTGCGACGGCTTCACGCGAATCCGGAGTGGATCCGCGACCTCCGTAGCATCGTAGCGCAAGCCGAACTGCGCCAACCAAGCCTCGAGCCGCTTGGGCGCAAGAGCCAACCCACCGAACGCACCAAAATGCACGAAGCGAACGTTGCGTTCCTTGGCGGCCGACTCGAGCCAGGGCCAAACCCAATCCGGAATCTTCTCGTCCGCGCGAAAGTAGGTCAGCACGCAGCGAACGTTCGACCAATCGACGTTGGCGGGTGGGCCGCCGTCGAGCGGCACGTGCCGCACCACCAAGCCGAGGTAGTTGAGCGGCGCTTCCAGTAGATCGTGGACGAGATCGGTACTCGGCGCCGCGCGGTCCTCGAGCGCAGTGCCAGACAGCGCGAGCACGCCCCTCGGGACAGGCCGCGCCAGGCTGCCTGCACTCTGCGCCCTCGCTATTCCATCGCCGAACAGGCCAACGAACACGAGGATGACCGTCATCCACGCCCGTTGTCGCAACTCCTCTTCCTTGCAGCTATCCCCCCTGACCCACACTGCAAACAGAGGTAGTCCAACCCCGAGCCGACTCCTCCGAGCCCACGCAGGTCGCTCCCGCGGCGCCGATAGTTCGTCTACCGATCGCCTCTCAACGGATCGGCAGCCGGCGACTCCGGTCTTGACGGATTGACCTGTGGCGAATCGCTACAGGCGAGCGCTTTCGCGCGCGGCGTGCGGGAGTGCGAAGCGTGTCCGATGGCAACGAACGCTCGCGCACGCCCCGCCGCGTGGACGCTTACTTGTTCGCGGCAGCCAGCTGGTCACGGACGCGCAGCAGCAGCTTCTTGGTCGCGGCGATGCCGTCATCTTCGGACAGCCTGCTGCCCTCGTACTCGATCCCAAGGTGACCGTGGTAGCCCCCCTTGGTCACGATGCGCAGCATGCGCAGGTAGTCGATCTTCGTCTCCTGCCCGTCCTCGTCGAAGTCGTACGACTTGGCACTCACGGCCTTGGCAAACGGCATCAACTCAGCGACGCCCTTGTAGCGGTCATACAGCTTGTCTTTGGCCACACGGAAGTTGCCGAAGTCCGGGAGCGTGCCACAGTTCGTCATGGCGACTTTGCGCATCACGGCTGCAAGCCAGGCGCCATTGGAAGACAGTCCACCGTGGTTCTCGACCAAAACGTTGAGGCCGAACTCCTTGCCGCGGGTCGCCAGAGCGGCGAGGCCATCGGCCGCGAGGGCGAGCTGCTGATCGTAGGAGCCCGAACTCGCGGCGTTGACCCGAATCGAGTGGCATCCGAGGAACTTTGCCGCCTCCAGCACGGGCACGTGTCGCTCGACCGCGCGCTTGCGCCGGCCGTCCTCGGGATCTCCGAGCCGGCCGAGCCCGTCGCACATGATCAACAGACTGCGCACGCCCTCGTCGTCGGCGCGCTGCTTCATCGACGCGACGTACTTGCGGTCCTTGATCTTGGCCATGAAGAACTGGTTGACGTACTCGATCGCGTGGATGCCGTGCTTGCGCGCGACCTTGGCGAAGTCGAGATTGTCGAGGGTCCCATCGCGCAGTGCGCGGTGCACGGACCATTGGGCAAGCGACAGGTCATAGAGCAGCCTCGGCTTGGTAGCCGGCACGGTTGCCGCCCGTTTGGGTCGCGAAGCCGGAACCTGATCCTGGGCGTTCGCCGAGAGCGAGAGCCCGGCCGCGGCAGCAGCTGCGCGAAGCAAAAAACCACGGCGATCGAGGTCCGGCCTAACGGGGAAGCGGGCGCCCGGAGACGGGGCGTTGGGAGACGGGGTCATGCGCTGGTTCCAACAGGGACGAGGGGTTCGACACGAACCGGGCAGACCTTGAGCTCGGCCGTATGGGTCACCGGATCGTAACCCGACCCGGTGAGGGTGTTGATCGGCACCGCGCTGAACGCAAAGCTCGAAAAGACCGTGCCGCGCGGCGAAGTCGGCGTCGCCCGGACTTGGATCTCGATAGAACCGCGCGCGCTGGTGATACGACAAGCAGCGCCGTCCTCGAGCCCCCACGCGGCCACGTCGGCAGGATGGACGTCGAGCGTTTCCCTCGGCAGCAGATAGTCGATGCCCGCCGCACGCCCGGTCTGGGTGTGCGTATGGTACGACTGCAGCCGGCGCCCGGTCGTCAGCCAGACAGGATACACATCATCGATCGTCTCGGCCGGATCTCGATAGCGCAGCATCTTGAAGAGGCCACGCCCAATCGGAAACTCGGTCTCGTGAAGCCGCGGCGTCCCCGGATGGCCGGCATGCGGCACCGGCCATTAATACTCCCCGCGCTCGATCCGGTCCCAGTCGAGTCCGGCATAGATCGGCGACAGTTCGCAGAGTTCGTTGAAGACATCTTTCGCCGACGCATAGTCGAAGCCGGCCACCCCACAGCGCTTGGCGATCTCCGCGATAATCCACCAGTCAGGCTTGGCCTCACCGGCGGGCGGGACTGCGGCACGCAGCCGCTGCACGCGGCGCTCGGTATTGGTGCAGACGCCGTCGGTTTCGGCCCACGACGTGGCCGGTAACACGACATCGGCGAGGTCCGCCGTCTCGGTGTGAAAGATGTCGATCACGACTAGGTGATCCAGGCTCTCGAGCGCATGCTTGCAATGCGCCATGTCCGGGTCGGAAACGATTGTGTTTTCGCCGGCAATGAGCATCGCGCGAATGCCCTTGCCCGCCTCCTCGAGCGCCGTCACCTTGGTGATGCCGACATCGAGG
>CAYSWE010000125.1:0-10756 GCA_964434515.1 uncultured Phycisphaerales bacterium
GTCGTAGTCCGTGTTCTTGAAGAGGTTCTTTGGTGCCTCGACCCTTTGGCTGAACACCGGGAACTCGAGCATCCGGGGGACTGAGCCGACCTTGCTGGGATCCAGCACATAGTTTGGATCGGTCACCGCGCGGAAGCCGAGGTCTGCCGCTGTTTTCTCGTAGAGCGTGCGGGTCTCGGCGACGGAACCGTCGACGCCCGCGGCGGTGAGCGCGCCAGCGAGGATGCCGGCCTCTGTTGCGAGGAGGCTACCGTTGACACAGTCGGCATGCCCCTTATGGCATTCGCCGCAGCCGCGCGCCTTGGTAACGACGCGGAGGTCACCAGGGTTGATGAACTGCAGGAAGTCGATCGCAGTGTAGGCTTTTCCTTGGACCGTGTAGTCCTCGAACTTGTCGATGCCTGTTAGCGTGAGCTTGTTGAAGAACGCGGTTCGATTGCGCCGCTGGTTCTCGCGGTCGCCGATCTGCGGAGGCGGCGGGACGTGGCTGGTTGCCTTGTCGCTGCCGCCTGCGTTTCCGCCGTGGCACTTCGTGCACGCGATGTTCTCGGCGCCGGGAAATGGATGTGGGTTTTCGATCCCTGGTCCGCCGTAGTCGTCCTGCTGCCCGCCGTTGTGGCAGAGCATGCAAGAACTCACGGTGATCGTGCTCTCGCGTGTGGCTTGATCGCAGCCCGTGGCAAACACGGCGACACTAGCGATCAGCAGAAGATTCGTTCCCGTCCGCAGCATGGTCCAACCTCTTGCGTCTACATCGACGTTAGGGGGCATGACCTGAGGGACGCGTTCGAAGGAACGACGTTGGAATGCGTCCAAGGTCCGTTGTGAAGGCTGTTCTAGTCGAAGTCCGGGGCGCGCTCGTGGGCTCACCGGACGCGCGCCTGATTCCAGCGCGTGGGGATATGACATCGATCACACCGGTCGGTGTAGCCGAGGGTCAGGTGCGGCGGATTGGTAGCGCGGTTCAGGTCGGCCGTGTGGCAGGTGACGCAGTTCGTATCCACGGGGCGATACTTCCCTACCCAGGCTCCTTCGTGGCAGCGATGGCATGCCGTAGCCAGGTGGACCCCGGCCAGCGGAAAGCGCGTACGATTGTGCCGGGCGATCATCCCAGTGGCGCGCCAAGTGTTCTGGTCGTGACAACCTGCGCAGTCTTTGCCGAGGGCGCCCTCATGGAAGTCCTCGTGACAACCAACGCACCCGAGGGCGTGGAACACTGCGACCGGACCTCGATCGTTATGGCACCGCAGGCAACGCGCTCGCACATGGGCGCCTTCGAGTGCAAAGCCTGTTTCGCGTTCGTGATCGAAGGCGAACTCCTCCCGCAGCTCGTTCCACTTGCGACCGATGTGGCAAATGTTGCAGTCCGCGGGAAACGTGTCGTGTGGTAGGACGGGACCGAGGCCGGACCACCAGCGGTGCAGCGAGCCGTCGCCGGGGCGCTGCGAGACGCAGCCGAGCACGACCGAGACGAGCAACGCGAGGCAGACCGATGCCAGGCGTGTTCGACGTGTGAAGAAGGTTGCTAGAACGCGCATCGAACCCACCTCAGAAGCGTTTCTGCATGTAGAAGCCGACGGCAATGGAGACATCGCTGTCCCAAAGGTTGGCGTCGGCCCACGCCGACAGGTCCCAGCCGCCAGTCATTGCGAACTCGTGTTGACCGAAGAATCGATGTTGGAATATGTCGGCGAAGTCGGCCGGGAACGCCACGCGATGGTGGTAAGTGAGGTCGTACGAAGCGTCCCAGCGACCCAGAGACGTATAGCGACCGGTCGCGACGCGGACGCCGATGGCCGCTTCGTGCTGTCCCTGGTTGGCGAACGCCGTGATGTCGGTACGTCCGTCTTCGAACAGCATCTCGGCAACGTCGGCGCCAGCTTCGATCGAGGAGCCATTCTCGTCCTCGTCGGTCCATCCGGCGATTGCCCCGTGCAGCCGCGTCTTCTCGTCCCAAAGGGTCCAGCCATTCAGCGTGAGGCGATCGGTCCGGTCGACGCGCAGCCGGTTGGCGGTGATCGGTCGGTTCTGGCGACGTCGGATGTCGGGAAACTTTTGGTGCCACAATGTGATGTCGGCCCCCGAACCGTTGTCGAAGCGGCGGCCGACCGTCAGTACCGACTGCGTCAGTTCGATCGTCTGCTTCTTGTTGGCGTCCTTGTTGGTATAGAAGTCGACCCACGCCGTGCCGTGCACATCCCAGCCGTCGTCCGGCAGATACTGGATCTTTCCCACGAGCAGGTCGCGGTCTGCGCGACCGTGATGGAATGTCTTCTGAAAACCGCCACTGATGGCGAACTCCTCGCGCTCGTCACTGACCCACTTATAGAATGCCGCCAGCTGAAAGTCGGAGAACGAGTTGTAGTCGTCGTCGGGTTCGGGAAGAAAACCAAGGCTGGCTCCGAATCGGTGTCCGCCTTCGAGCCGGCGGCTCCAGGCGACGCCGTCGAGCACGCCGAACTCGGGCATCTCATACTGCAAGAATCGACCGCCATCCAGCCGATTGGTTGCGAATCGCGTGCCGCCGAGCGTGTAGGACAGTCGCCGCAAGAGAATGTCAGCGCCGCGGATGTTCGTCTGTTCGGTCTTGAAGTTGAACTCGGTGTCGATGTGCAGTTCCCCGCCGCGGGAGAACAGGTTCTCGTAAGTGAGGTCGGTGCCCGCGCGGAAGTAGGAGTTTGAGGAACCGTTGTTCGGCGTTTGGGACAGCACGCCAGTCGTGAAGAAGCGGCCGGTCATCTGCCAGGCACGATCCTCGGGCCGCACCGGGCGTACGCGCGTCAGCAGTGGCATACCAGGTTTCCACTTTTCGTCCTTGTTCTTCCAAGTCGGCTTCTTCGTGGGCAACGCGTCTTTGCCCGGGCGTGCTTCGGGGACCACCTTTGGAACGTGCGGCTGTGGGCGCGGCCGGACGACCGTGGCGCGAGGGCGTGGCTTCGTAGCGAAGCGGCTTGCCGGCACGCGAACCTCCCCACGTGTTCCTGGCGCCGCCGCGAAGTTTCGCTCATCGAGCTCAACCACGGCGCTCCGGCCGTCGACCCGCAGCACCTTGCCGCGCAATCGACGACCACTGCGCGGCAGCAGCACGACGAGATCGTCGGTGGCGATCTGGTCGCGCGTGCCGCGGTCGATGACAAGGCGACCCGCCGGGCGGACCGAAGTCACGCGGAACGAAACGCGAACCGTGGGCTCACTCCGCTGCGCGGTCGCGTGGTTGGCGATGGCCACTGCGAGGCCTGCGAATACGAGTGCGGAGGGGGCTCGGCGCATCAGCCTCTTCTTCCTTTCTTGTTCCTGCGGCGGAACGGTCTTCCGCGCGTGCCGTGACAATCCGAGCACTTGTGGTCGATGGGCTTGTATCGGACGAACTCCACGTCCTGCTCTCGGGAGTTCTTGCCGGTCTCGAGACGATGGCAGACCGCGCAAGCCACCAATCTGTGCGCATCGCCGAGCTTGAATCGCGAGTGGATGTCGTGGTTGAACAGCAGGTCGACGAAGCTCACGGTCGGTCGGTGGCAGCGCGCACAGTCGGTCTTGCCACGGACTGCGAACTGGCCCCGATGTGGTTCCTGATGACAGTCGGAGCAGTTGGCCCCCTTGGCTTGACCCCACGCGTTGCCCGATGCAGCGGCCGACCCGTCTGGCGCATGGCAGGCGACGCAGTCGAGGGCCTTGTGCTTGCCGGTGAGAGCGAATCCCGTCCATCGTTCGTGATCGAAGTCGGTCGCGACCGCACGAAACGAGGTCTGCACGTGGCAGCGTGCGCACCCGAGTCGACCCTCGATCGTCGCCGGCAGTGCCGGGTTGTCGAAACGACCGCCGTGCGGGTCTTCGTGGCACGGCGTACACCGCCTGCCTGAGTCCTGGATCGGACCAAAGCGCGCAGCCGAGCGGCCGAACGTTCGACCAAACTTGTCGGGTTCGTTGCGCCGCGGATGACATGTCTCGCAGCGCTCCTGACCGTGCGCGCCGTCGAGTGCGAATCCGGTCCACCGGCCGTGCTCGAAGCTGCCTTCGGCGATCTTGCCAAACGCATGTGTGTCGTGGCAGCGCGCGCACGTTCCGCCGTCTTGCTTGGCCAACTCGGCGGCGAACGGTTCGAAGAACCCGGCATGCCCGTCCTCGTGGCAAGCTTCGCAGCGCTTTGCGACGCCACGAAACTTGCGCGGTTCTTCGCCGCTCTTTGTGTGGCAGTTGTTGCAGTCGGTGTCGAGGTGACGTCCGGTCAAAGGCAAGGGCGTCTGCGCGTGCCGGTCGCTCGTGAAGGTGTGCGGGATGAAGCGATCGCGCAAGTGGCAGTCGACACAACCATTCTCGGCCAGTGGACTCGCGCGAAACTGGCCACGATGCGGGTCGCCGTGGCAGTTCTCGCAACTGTCTTGGCCGCGTCCCGGATAGCGTTGCGCATAGTCGCGCAGCGGCGAATGGCAATCGTCGCAGCCGAGCTGGTCGTGTGGCACGTCGATCCGAAAGCCCGACTCGGCGTGCTGGCGTGCGTCGATCGTGAGCCTCGGATCGCGGAAGCTCGTGTGTTCCGGCTTGTGGCAGCCCGCGCAGCTTTGTCCCGGGACGACGGACTGCAGCTTGGCATTACCGAGCACGAACGCTTCGGTGTGCGGTGAATCGTGACAGCTCACGCAGGTGCGCGCCGCCGGTCGGTGCCCGCCGCCGTAGCGTTCGAGTGCGTGCGGGCTATCCTTCGCGTGGCAGTCGCGGCAGCCGGCACGGGCGTGAGCGCCGATGAGCGGCAACCACTTGGCGTGCTCGGCGGCGTGGATCGAATCGAAGTCGACCTGCACGTGGCAATCCGCGCACTTGCGGGACATGGAGTCGACGTGGGGGCTTGCGTGACAGGTTGCGCAGGCCCGATCGAGTCCGAGATAGCGGCTCGCGCCCTCGGGGAGGATCCGGGTCGTGGCCGACACGTGGCAGGCGTCACACGTGAGGCTGAGGTGTGGGCCGTCCATGGGGAACCCCACGACCGCATGATCGAAGCTTGCGATGTCCTGGAATCCGGCCTGCGCGAAGCTCAACCGATTGACCATTGGAAAGCGCGCGCCATGGTGTTCGCTGTGGCACCGCGCGCAGTGCTTCGCGACCGATTCCGGCAGCGAACCGTGCACTCCTGCGCCGCTCGTGATCTGCGCGCCGATGGGCGTGTGGCACTCGAGGCACGAGTCCGTCATGGTGCCGAGCAGGCCGCCGTGGCACTGCGAGCAACTGCGCCAGCCGGATAGCTTTGGAACGCGCGCGTGCACGCCCGTAAGCGGCCCTGGAGCCGTTCGGCCGAGGTCGCTCAGCACGAAGTAGCCCACAG
Source organism: uncultured Phycisphaerales bacterium (assembly GCA_964434515.1). Lineage (GTDB taxonomy): Bacteria > Planctomycetota > UBA1135 > UBA1135 > CAYSWE01. The sequence goes on from CAYSWE010000125.1 coordinate 5,318, forward strand.
CCGCGGCGGAGAACATCGCAATCCAGAGCTTGGGGTGGTGCAGCTTCATCCACGGTCTCCGACAAACAGCGCGCTGAGTGAGAACGACCCGTAGGTGATCGCATGTACGATGTGCACGACGACGAGCAGAACCATGAGCGCAGCGCCCCACCGGTGAATCCAGCGCCAGGTGTTGAGCACTCCGCGCAGGTCCTCGAAGTGTGCCACCGTCAAGGCCGTTCGATGGGCGCGCCGTGCTAGGGCGAGCGTCGCCGCGATCTGTGCCTTCGAGATTCGTCGCCTCCGTCCCTCGACCTCGAGCTTGCCGAGCGTGCGTTGTAGATCGCGGCGCGCCCCAAACAGTGCCAGGACGCGTCCCAAGAGCGAGCCCTTCCACTGGCGGTCTCGCATCAGTTGCTCGATTTCGGCGCGGGCGCGATCATGAAACTCGCGCTCTCCGTGGTCCCATTGCTCGTGCAGCGACGCTAGCTGCGACTTGACTTCGGCGAGTTCGAGCTCGCGCCCGTTCGCTGCGCGCGGAATGTACGAGTAGAAGTAGCGGCCGATCGCACCTGTGATGAGCAGAACGACGAGCGCCCAGAAAGCGTGACCGCCGGGAGTGTCGCGCGGGGCCATGCCCGCATGTAGCATCGTCAGGAGCAACGCGAGAATGCCGGTTGCGACATGGCTCGTCATCCACGTCTGCAGCGACCCGAACCGAAGGCGGATCTTGGGGCTGCGCCTGAGCACGTAGAGCAGGTTCACGACAATCAGGACGGTCGCCGTAACGCCGAGCCAGAGTCCAATGCCGAGCCCGGGGCGCAGGCTGCCGTGTTTGATACTTGCCGGTCGCTCGGTCATTGGCAGCGCGTAGTAGTCCGCATTCCAGAGCGCCCAGAGCAACGTGACTAGGGCGAGTGTCAGGCCGACGGCCAGCGCACGGATGAGTCCCGTGCCCTGCTCGACGATCGCGTCCTGGTTCTTGCGCAACCGTGGATCGAACGAAACGCCCGAGTTGGCCAACAGATCGAACGGCGGGATGCCGCCAGCCATGATGAACACATCGTCGGCCGGTAGCAGGTGGTTCGTGGCGGGGGAGCCGTCCGGGCCGTCGATCGCGAGGTCTACGTGCCCCTCGTGGATCGCCGTGACCTTGCTCTGATAGAGGACGTGCAATCGCTTGGTGGCAACCGCCTTGTCGAGACGTTCGGCGTTCTTGGAACGGATGCGGACGAACTCGCTCTTGCGGTACGACAGTGTCACCACATTGCGCGGCTGCTGTGCGAGCGCGAGGGCTGCCTCGACCGCGCTGTCGCCGCCGCCGACGACCAGGATGCGCCGACCGCGGTAGGACTGCGCGTCGATGAGGTTGTAGGCGACGTGTGGAAGATCCTCGCCCGCGACGCCGAGTTTTCGCGGAACGCCTCGACGGCCGATGGCGAGGCAGACGTGGCGCGCCTGGACCCTGCCGGTGGCCGTCTCGATGACGTAGGTTCCGTCCGCTTGATGCGAGAGTCCGCGGAACACCTGGCCGGTGCGAATCGGCAGCTGCTGTTCGCGAGCAAACCGGCGCCACAGTCGGATGAGTTGTTCCTTTTGGTAGGTCGTGGCTTTGAGGTGTCCATAGAGCGGAACGTCTACGGGTTCGGTCAGCACCAACTTGTGGCGCGGATACTTGGCGACCGTGCCGCCCAGTTCGTCCTCGCGCTCGAGCGTGACGAAGTCGAGCTCGTGCCGCGTCGCCTCGAGCGAGCACGCGATCCCGGCCGGCCCGGCACCGACGATGCAGAGGTCGTGGACGCCGGGCGCGGGTGCGTGTTCGGTCTTGCTACGGCGCGCGACCTCGGTCCCCACCGCCGTGCCCTGCTCGATCGCGACTCGGATGAGGGCGTGTGCCGTGACTTCGCCGGCGAGAAACAGTCCCGGCGATCCGCTCGCCTCGAGTCCCTCGAGCACCGGGACGTCGGTGCGTTCGTCGAGGTTGCTTAGCGTGACGGTGATCGCGCCAACCGGGCACTCGCGCTCGCACGCGGCCACGCCGACGCAGCGCGAGCCGCTGACGACCATGGCCTGCCCGTGCAGGATCTCGAGTACTCCGTCCTCGGGACAGACCGCGACGCAGGTCGCGCAACCCAGGCATCGCGAGAGGTCGACGACCGGATGCTGCAGTTGGGCTGCATAGGTCCCTCGCACGATCGCGTCATCGCGCTCGCGTACCGTCCGCTGCATGCTGGCGAGTTCCGTCCTTCGCGATACGGCGGCGAAGAGCGCGATCCCGAGCACGAGGACAAGGCCGATGAGGAGGGTCCAGCTCACGGGGATGGAGGTTCCCTCGGTTAGATCGACCGTTGGAGGGCGTGACATGACCCGGAGCTGGGGTCGGGGGCGGATCGCGCAGTCGCTTATGCGGCGCTCAGGGTATGCCGGCGGCGCCGTGCGCCCTCGGCGGGCGGCCGGACCGCTGCGTGCCGTGCAACCGACCTCTTGGTATCCTCTGCGTTCCCGCTTCTCGCTCGACTGTTCCTGAAAGGAGATCTCAGAATGTTGCGAATGAGCTTGCTGGCCTGTCTTCTTGCGAACTTGCTTGCGGTCGTCGCGAATGCGCAATCGTTGCTGTCCGCTCACTGGAAGCTGGACTCAAACGCGTCCGACGCATCTGGGAATCGAAATGACGGGACCTTGCATGGATTCGGTCGTAACCCGTTTGTCCTCGGGAAAGTTGGTCAAGCACTCGCTTTCGACGGAAAGGACGATTATGTCGCCATCTCCGCCCGCGGCGGCTTGCCGATCTATGGTGGCAAAGGGGCGCCCTACTCGGTGGCATTCTGGGTGAAAGCGCCGAAACAAAACAACGCCCGCTGCTACAGCGAGACCAATGCGACGCCGGGCATTCGTTCTCAGTTTTCGATCGGCAGTGGTTTCTCGGGAAACGGTACCGACGACCGGTTGGCAATCGCGATCTTCAACGATCGAACCCACAAGATCATCAGTTGGCAGTCGGCCATGCGTGTGTTCGACGGTACATGGCACCATGTTGCCTGGGTCGATGCGTCCGGCACGGCTCAACTGTATGTCGACGGAGTCAAGGACGGGCAGCGGTGGGACTATACGAATGTACTCCGCAATCCGAGGACTCCGGACTACTACAAGTTTACGTTTAACCGTGTGTCGCTAGGCGCGTCTGTGACCAATGCACGTTGTTGTTTTCTGAAGGGTCTGCTCGATGACCTTCGGATCTACCGTTTCGTGTTGAGTGCCGCGGACGTCAAGCTGGTCATGCAAGGAGGGGCGCATCCCTCATGCTCGGCGAGCGTCGGCCATTTCGGCTATGGCTGCAATCTTGGTCCGCTACGGATGCACGCAACTGGCAGTGCACAACTCGGCAAGACGCTGAGCCTCCACTTCACGGGGGCCGCGGCAAGTGCGCCGGCACTGATGCTCTTCGGTGTCGGTGTCGCGCCGATCGATCTCGCTCGTCCCTTCGGCGGATGCCAACTGTATCCGTCGCTCCGTACGTTGATGCCGATCGCGCTCGGCGCGACGAGTCGCGCCGGCGCCTCACGAAATCTCCGCGTTCCGCTTCCAAACGCCTCCGGGTTGACGTGTGCGCTCCTAGCGTTCCAAGGATTCTCGTTCGCCGGCTTGCCGCGACGGCCCGAGCTTAGCGGAGTCGTGGTTGCGCAAGTTGGCCGCTGATCGCCTCTTGCGAGTAATCTGCGTCATCGAGTGGGGCAGCGCCGTGCGCGTTCGATCACGTTGATGGCCGGCAGGGCTTGCGCTGTTCTGTCGAGGGTCGCATTCTGACGCGACGCGGCGTGCGTCCTGGTTGTGCAGGCCGCGCCTTCTCTCGTTTCTTTTAGTGACGGACTTAGAACCATGAAAACCACTTTACTTGTACGGGCGGCAGTCTCCTTTGCTTTCCTCGGGGGACTAGCCCTGGCCCAGACTCTGCCGAAGGGCTTTGACACAACCGAGGGGACTGAGATCACAACGGGCAAGCCGAGCTTCTACTGGGGCGGGTTTGACATCGACAAAAACGGAACCAAGTACAATCCTGCCCGAGTCATTTATCTGTTCGACAAGAGCGTTTTTCCTTGGAGTGGTTCCACCTTCATCACGAAGCTTTCGGTGCGGCGAGAAGGCCCGGGCTTGACCGGCACCACGACTGCGCACACGAAGAAGGTGCGCATGTTCATCTCGACAAGCAACGGTTCCGCGGCGGCTCCCGACGTGGGGGATTTCGAAAACAACCATGGTTCGAACAAGCGCGAGGTCATGGGCAGTGCTGGTAAGCCTAAGACTGTCGTGTTCCCGGCCACGCCTGCCCCGGCGGCCGGCAAGACCGCCCCGTTCAATGTTGTGTACAAATTGGACAGGCCATTCTTTGTGCAGGGAGGCACGAAGACGTTGGTCGTCGAGATTCGCACCTATAGCGCTAGTGTGGCGGCAGGGCGTTTCCTCGCGGATGCGGTCACTTATGATGGCAAGGGAGCCCAGGGCGGGTGGGGTTCCCCATACTACAAGACTCACTGTATCTCGCCGAAGAGCTTCTTTTGGTACCGTCCCATCCAGGACAACAGCACGTTCCATTTCGCGTGGAAGACCTCGCACAAGCAAGGAATGCCGAGTATCGGTGGGCTTGGATTTGCGCTGGGCCAAGGCATCAAGATCCCCGGCACGGGCAATACTGCTCTGCGGATTCCTCAGTGCGAGTGGTGGGTGAATCCGTTTATTTGGGCGACGACCGTTACGAAAGGCCCCAACGCATGGGCGCACTTCAAGTGGTTTCGGATGCCGAATGACACGTCGTTCGCCGGCACGTTCCTCCAGCACCAGGCCATCTTTCTGGACAAGTCCTACAACCAGCTGGGCCTAGGCTTTACGCGGGCTGTCAATATCCGTATTGGGAAGAGCTACGACCCCAAGCTTGTTCCGGCAACGCAGGTTCACTCGTACGGCACGTCCAATCACGCCTTCTTGGGGAAACTGACCGATCCGGATAAGGAAGACACGCCGCGGTGGTTTTTCCGTCGCACGGTGATCTTCAAAGTCAACTAGAAGCTCGGCGTATCCCCACGGAAGAATGGCCCCTCGGGCGCCGCCAGGGGCGTCCGAGGGCCGCGTTTCTAGTTGCCGAGGACCTCGAACACGCCGTTCGAGAGACTGAGTGGCAAGGCCTGCGAGGGCGCATTGAGTACCCATGTCTGCATTCCGAGCTTGACGCCGACGAGACTCGGGATGTTGGCTATGCGGAAGAGGGAGCGGTGCATTGCGCGTGTCGATGCCCAGGCGTCGACCACGAAGAAGAACGACGTGATCGATACCCGGAGGTGACAGCCCCCTGGGGCGACCGCGGGGGACTGGAGCGGCAGGCCTGCGATGAGCGCGCCGACGGCGCTCGCGCTCGTTGGCATGTCGCCGGTGTCGATGCGCTGCGTCGCGCCGAGAACCGGATCGTCG
>CAYSWE010000126.1:0-10741 GCA_964434515.1 uncultured Phycisphaerales bacterium
AGATCCCTTTGCTCTTGCGGTAGCGCAGTCGCATTCCCTCGCCTTTGAGGAGCTTCTCGATGCTTTCGACCAGTCGAGTCTTCGCTGCATCGACGTCACGCATTTCGATGAATGCGACGACCTGCGGTTGGGCGCGATCGATGCCGACGGCGAGGGAGACCTCGCGGCCGAGCGTGGCTACGACGGCGCGCAGGTCCTCGACGGAGAGATCTGTGTGGCGCAGCTCGCGCGCGATGCTCCGGCCGAGCTCGTGCTGAAGACCCCGTTTGATCTGGCGACGGAGTTCGTGCGGGAGTTCTGCCAGGATCTTCTTGGCGGTGTCGATGAGCGTGTCGGCGTCGAGCGCCAGCGTCGCGAAGCCGACCGTTTCGGTCGAACACAGTTTGGCAGCGCGAAGCGAACTCGGCTTGCGGAACAGCGCCTTCGCGAGCCCCTTGTCGTTGCCGGGCAGGCCGACGTGCAGGACGTCACGAGTGCCGGTCGCGTTGACCGTGCTGCCCCAGAAGACCCCGTTGACATCGCCGACGCCAAGCAGGCGACCAAGCTCGGGTGCCTCGTAGGGCAGCAGCGGCTGGACGGCGCGTGCCAGCGGGCGCATGTTGACGAACACCGAAACGAGTGGGGCGGCACCGAGTTTCTGCAGGCCATCGCGGTAGGCCTGGTTGGTGCGGATGCTCTTGGTCTTACCGTCGATCGTGGCCAAGCATTCCGCGAGCAGGCCCTTGCCGGTCGTGATGATGGTCCAGCGCTTGGTCGAGGTGTAGGACACGAGCAGTCCCGTCCGTTGGTCCTCGATGACCGAGGCTCGACGCCCGGCGATCTTCGTTCCCGACCAGGCGAGCTTGGTGCGCAGCGCGCCGTTGGCGAACGTGTCTTCGAGCTTGGCAACGACCGCGTCGAGTGCCTCGGCGCGGCCACGGCGATCGAGCACCAGCGCGATCGATGGCATCAGCGCCATGTGCAGCGTCGGGCGTCCAACGCCGACCGCGATCTCGCCGGCCAGCAGCGTGCGAAGGTCGCTGAGCGAAAGCCCGAACTGGCCTAGGGTCCGGGACACGTCTCGAACCGCGCGCCCGATGTCGCGCCTCGCGTTGGGGGCATCCGCGAAATCCAGCCCGGCGCGTTGGCAGAGGGTCCGACCGAGGCGGAAGAGCCTTGAAGCTTCGGCGGTAGCCTTACAACGCTCGAGGCCGCTGACGCGCAGCGCCGCAAAGCAGGACTCAGGCAGAACGCCATCGGGCGCCTGGATCTGGGAACGCCCGGATAGCGGGACGGCGATGGCGGCGAGCGCGATCGCGGGGAGAGTGGAGATCTGCATGCGGGACCTTTGGTGCTCGGACGAAGACGGAAAGCAGCCTCATGCGCGGCCGGTGGAGGAGTACTGCGAATGAGGCGTCGGACTACCTTCCGTTCTATCGGCAGAAGAACGATGCTCCCGCTGCCAGCGTCGTCTCCGTCGACGCTGGCGACCACCAACGAGACGGCAAAGCCTCCTCTGGGCGCGCGGCGGGCTCAACCATCAGCGGGCACGGATGTTGCTAAACAGCCGCAGATGAAGCCATCCTCTCTGAACCTCACTGGATTCTTAGCAGTTTCTCTCCTCACAACCGCCGTGGCCGGGGCGCAGAGCGGCTCGGGCACGACCAAGACGGCGTTTGGCAACGTCGTGCAGCTCGGCACGAAGGTCGATCGACATAGTCTCAAGACCGGTACTCGGCTCACGTCGCTCGGACCGATCGTGACCTCGAGCGTGCGCGGTCGCGGGATCGCGAGCCCTCGGGTTTCGGCGACTTCCAAGGCGACCGCCGGAGCCGTCGACCTGGTTGTGGGGCGGGTCCGTAAGACCGGATACCGCGGGTTCGTCTCGGATGTGGGCGTGCTCTACAATCGGATCTCTCGCTCGCTCACGGTGGACGCTGCGACGACCGGCAACGGCGGCAAGGCAGGGTCGCACACGTGTCGGTTTGTCTTCTCCGCGACGAAGCCGACTCCGGGAACGCTCGAGCTTGAAGGGTTGGCTCTCGGGCGCGGCGGTACCGCAGCTGCGAGTGTGGCGGCTGCAGGCAAGGTGCTCTCGGTTCAGGCCGGTGGTTCGTCCAAGAAGCTCTTGGTGCGTGTGACGCTCGACTCGCGAGGTCTCGTGGCGTTGGTGTCGACCAGCGGGCTTGCCAGGCTCCGCGGTCGCGGCCGTGCAAGCTACCAGTCGATCGCCTCCGTCACCTTTGTGCCCGATGACCCGGTCAAGAACCGCTGCAAGGTGGCGGTCGGCGCCCAGGGGTGTGGTCCGTTACTGACGGGAGTCGCCAGCAGTGGCCAGCTTGGCGAGTCGATTCGATTCGAACTCGATCGTGCCGCCAAGACCGCCCTCGGCTTGCAGATGTTCTCGCCGGACGGCAAGACTGTGCCGGTTCAGGGCTGCCCGCTGTTTCGGTCGGTCGTCTTCGTTGCAGCCTTCCAGACCGATGGTCGCGGTAAGAGTTCGGCGGTCTTGCGCATTCCCAAGGGGCTGGGCTTCACGTTCTCGGTAGGCGACGTCATCCTGATTCCGGCGAGCGTCGGTGTGCGCTTTGCATCGAGTAATACGCTCGATGTTCGTTGCCGAAAGTAATCGCGAACTCGTTGGAGTTGGTGCAAGATCCGTGCTAGAAGACTTGCATGGTGACGCAAGGATGCAAGTCTTCCCCGCGCGACGATAGGTCGCCGACTAGGCCCAAGAGACCTAGAGTCCAGCCTCCGAAGACTCCACGGCAGGCGGCTAGGCAGCGGCGGCCCCTGGACCGCGTGCTAGACCCAGCGTTCTTCAAGGCATGCTCCGATCCGACGCGCGTGCGTCTCCTTGCTTGTCTGATCAAGTGCGGGCGAGCCTGCTCTGTGAGTGAACTCGCTGAGTGTTGCGCTGTGGATCTTTCGGTCGTCTCGCGTCATCTGGGGTTGCTTGAGCGCGCCGGCCTGGTTGCGTCCTCCAAGGCCGGACGCACGGTCTCCTACATCGCGCTCTGTCTGGAGCTTGCTGCGACATTCCGAGCGATCGCTGATGCGATCGAGGAGTGCACACCGGAGCAGGGTTGCTGTGGCTAGCTCGGGAGCAGCGTTCGGCGATCGGACGCCCCGGCTGGGATTCTTGGACCGGTACCTGACCCTATGGATTTTCTTGGCGATGGCCTTCGGGATTGGCCTTGGGAGGTTCTTTCCAGGCGTGAGCGCGCTGCTTGAGCGCGCGACGATTGGCACGACCAACGTGCCGATCGCCATTGGACTGGTGCTCATGATGTATCCGCCGCTGGCCAAGGTCCGCTATGAGGCGCTACCGGAGGTGTTTGGCGATCGACGTGTTCTGGCCTTGTCCCTAGTGCAGAACTGGGTGGTCGGGCCGATCCTCATGTTCGCGCTCGCGGCCGTGTTCCTGCACGGCTACCCGGACTACATGGTCGGTCTCATCCTCGTTGGGCTCGCGCGTTGCATCGCCATGGTGTTGGTCTGGAATGAGCTTGCCGGGGGCAGCCGCGAATATGCGGCCGGGCTCGTTGCTTTTAACAGCGTGTTCCAGTTGTTGTTTTTCGGGCTCTATGCCTGGTTTTTCTTGGGTGTGCTGCCACCTCTCTTCGGCATGGACGCAACCGAGATGCACATTTCGATCGGACTCATCTTTGAGAGTGTGCTCGTTTATCTCGGGATTCCGTTCTTCGCCGGCTTCGTGAGCCGCTTCGTCCTGCGACGCTTGCGCGGCGATACCTGGTACCGGGAAGTGTTCGTGTCGCGGGTTGCCCCGATCACACTGTTTGCGTTGCTCTTCACCATCGTGGCGATGTTCAGCCTGAAGGGGAGGGCCATCCTCGAGCTGCCGTTGGACCTTGGCCTGATTGCCATTCCCCTGGTCCTCTATTTCGGTTCGATGTTCTTCGTCAGCTTCTGGCTCGCCCGGCGTGCCGGGGCGGACTATGAGCGCTGTACGACGTTGGCATTTACTGCGTCCGGCAACAATTTCGAACTCGCGATCGCCGTGGCGATCGCGGTGTTCGGCCTGCACTCCGATGTCGCGTTCGCCGCTGTGGTCGGACCACTGGTCGAAGTTCCAGTGCTGATTCTGCTCGTTCAGGTCTCGTTGTCGTTCCGTAGGCGCTACTTCGCGGCTGCGTGAGTTGTTTCATTGCAGGCGTACGGCTGCGCGCAAAAACGCGGAAGGATTCCGTGTACGGATTTTTCGAGTGTGTCGTTGCCGGCGCCGGCGATCGGCGGGTCCACTTGCCGAGCCTCGGTATGGCGGCATGATCGTGGCATGCCCAAGCACGAATGTCTCTTTGAGGAACAGGTCGCGGCTTATCTCTCGGCGCTCGAGTTGGGCGACAAGCGGGAGCAGGACCGCATCGAAGCGCGGGTCGGAGTCCGGCTGGGCGAACTCCGATCTTCGGTAGCCCGCCTCGAGGCGATCGGCGTTGTGCGCAAGGGTGACGGTGCAGCGCGTCAGCCGGAACGGCTGCGCGAGTTTCGTATCCTGGACCGAATCGGTAGCGGCGGCATGGGGATCGTGTACCGCGCCGTCCAGGAACCGATGGAGCGAATCGTCGCACTCAAAGTGTTGCGACCCGAACTCGCTTGGTTCGAGACGACCCGACAGCGATTCGGCCGTGAGATCGAAGCGATCGCCGCCTTTGGCCATCCCGGCATCGTCAAGATCCATTCTGTTGGCGAGTCCGATGGCGTTCCTTTCTACGCGATGGAGATGATTCACGGGTGTAGCTTGCGCGATGCCCTCGAAGCTACTCGGGAGCTTTCGTCGGAACACCGCGTTCGCGCGGTCCATGCACGCATCGGCGCGGCGGTGTTCACTGGGTCGTGGATCGACACCGTGCTGCGCATCATGCGTCAGGTTGCTGGTGCAGTCGGAGAAGTGCATCGCCGGGAGATGGCGCATCGCGATATCAAGCCTTCGAACATCATGTTGGCGCGCGACGGGCGCATCGTGCTCGTCGACTTCGGGCTCGTGCGACGGGAAGGAAGTGAGACCCTGACCAGGACGGGCGGCTTCTTGGGATCACCCAACTATGCGGCCCCGGAGTTGCTCCGGGATGATCGACTTCGGGCTGGGACGAGGCAAGACGTGTACGCGCTTGGGGTTGTTCTCTACGAGTTGCTTGCGGCGGCGCATCCGTTTGCGGGTGCCACGACCGGAGAGGTTCGGAAGCGGATTCTTCACGGTTCTTGCTCGGGGAAGCGGCAGCTCCGGTCCATGGTCCCGCGGGAGGTCGAGACCGTAGTCGCCAAGGCCATGGACCTCGACGCGGAGCGGCGCTACGCCAGTGGCGCCGAGTTCGCCGAGGACCTCGATCGTCTTCTGACGCTGCGTCCAGTCGGCGCCCGGCGAGTGTCGTGGCTCGTGCGGGCCCGCCGGTATCGGCGGCGCCGGCCGACAGCGGTCGCCGCCGTTGCGATTGCGCTCATCGGCCTCGTCATCGTGCCGCTCCTTGCTTGGTCGTCGATTCGGCGGGAGCGAGACCTCGCCGTGCGGTCGTCCGAACGAGCGCGGACCATGGCAAGTGTGCTCGTAGGGTTCTTTGAGAACGCCAGCCCGAGCGAGAACGGTGGGCGCGAGGTCAGAGCGAGCGAAGTCGTCCTGGCCGGTTTGGCCGGTCTCGGCCCGCTGCGTCGAACGGACCCGATCCTGTATGCCAACCTCGCCGTGTACCTGGGCGTTGCTCTGCGGGGTGTGGGCGATTTTGCTGCGGCGGAGAAGTGTCTCACGGACGCCCGAAGCCTCTTGAGGGCTACGACGGACTCTTGAGAACGCGATCGGTGTGAACTCGAGCTTGCACGTCTGGATCGGGCGCGGGGGCGGTGGTCGGTTGCGAATCGAACGTTGACGCGCCTTCTTAGAGGCACGCGAGCCAAGTATGGCGACAACCACCCGGCCGCGGCGCAGGTGTGGCAAGAGTTCGGCAAGCTGCACGTCGATCGGAACGAGCCGCGCAGGGCGGAGGCCGCGTTTCTGGCCGCGGAACGCGTCTGGCAGCGGCTTCCAGAGCATGTCTCGGACTGGGTTCGCTGCCAGCTCTCGCGGGCGGAACTCTATGCCCGCTTCGGACGGTTTCGGTCGGCGCGCGAGTTGGCCCAGCGTCTCGACGCCTTGGGGATCGGTGCAACGCAGGGACCCAAGCTCGAACTCCGATTTCGTCGAATCCGGGCGGCGGTTGCGGGCCTGGCCGGAGACGCCCGCGTCCTCGTGCGGGAGCGGCGCGCGGTCGTCGCGCTGACGAAGCGGCTCTATCATCGCGACGCCGATGCACGGGTCTTGCGCGCCGAACTGGCGCTTGCGACGGCTCTCGATGCGGTCGGCGAACCCCGCGCAGCGTTGCAGCTCGGCGGCGCGCTCACCAGCAGAGCCCAGCGTTCCCTGGCGATGGACTCCTGGCTGCGCTACCTCATCGTTTCGGAGCATGTGTGCCAGCTCCTGCGGCGGAAGGCGTTTCTAAGCGCGCGCACGCTGCTCGCACAGCTCCTGGTCGTTGCGCGTCAGGCCGGGTTGTCGGAGCGGACCGACATTCCCTGCTGGGCCGAGGCGGATGTCTTGCTGTGGCAAGGGCGTTGCGCTTTGGGATTGAAGCTCTACGACGAGGCCGAGCGACAAATTCGCGCTTCGCTTCGTGTGATCCAGCAAGTATCCGACAGTCGCGTCGCGACCGGGCGCCGAAATCTTTGGCTTGCCCGTGTTCAGGCTGCGCGCGGCGAACGCTCCCACGCGATTCGGAGCTATGAGCGGGCCATCGCGGGGATATCGACCGTGCTTTCCGCATACTCGGGACTCTATGAGCAGGGCTATCATGAGTTGGCTGCATTGTATGACGTGGCAGCGACGGCACGGTTGACTCGAGAGTCGATCGCTCGTTTCCGTCACTGCCTGGTGGCCCTTCGGGCGTATCGCGGGCCGTACAGCGAGGAACGGCTCGCGCACGATGTCCGTGTCACCGAAGTGCGCCTTGCGCGTTTCCTTCGGATTGCCGGTCGCTACGAAGAGGCAGCCCGTTTGCTGTCATCGGCGAAGGTCGCACTGACGAGTGAGCGAGGCCCGCGCTCGAAGTGGGCTGTGCTGTCGTGCGAAGAACTCGCCAAGCTACACAAGCTCGCCCCAAGTCTCTCGGAGGTCCGGTGATGAGCCGCGGATCGCAGCCCACACCGGTGGATCTTGGCGTCATGCTCGAGCAACACCGTGCGGCGCTCTACGGGTTTGTTCGTCTCAACGCCGGTCGGCTCGTTCTGCGCCGCGACACGTGCGGCGACATTGTCCAATCGGTGTTTCGCGAACTCCTGCGGGTGAGGGATCGGTTTCGCTACGACGGTGACGCGGCGCTACGCAAGTGGCTCTGTACGACCGCGCTGCGCAAGATCCAGGACCGAATCAAGTATCACCGGCGTCAGCGTCGCGATGTGCTTCGAGAGGTCCCGCTCGAGGGCTCCGCACCCCTGGACGACGAAGGGAGCGAGTGGCTCATGGAGGCCTATCAAACCGTCTTCACGCCGAGTCGCGACGCCATGGCGCGGGAGGAACTGGCGCGAGTGGAGGCGGCATTCGAGAAACTTCCGCCGGCCTATCGGAAAGTCATCACGATGTGCCGCATCGCCGGTCTTGACCCGGCGGAGGTTGCCGCGGAGACGGGGCAGACCGCCGAGGCGGTCCGCGTCCAGCTCTATCGGGCGCTCGCGCGGCTGGCTGCCTTGCTGCGCTAGCCCTGCCGACCTCCGCTGGCCGTCGGCTCGGTCGCCGCGAGTTGAGACCCGAGAAACCGCTCACACTACCGGAGCTGCCCAGGCGTCGGGTTTCGTCGAGCGACAGAGCGTCCAGTTCGTCACTCCCAACCTGCTGCGCATCGCGTGTGGTCCGGCCTTTCGGCTTCACGTGATCCGCGAACATCCGATTGACCCCTCGCGTTGGCTCGATCAAGCCGCGCGCCTCCGCGAACGGTCGGGCAGGGAGTTCTGTCAGGGCAGCCTTCAGCGGCGATCCAGAGTGCTGCCCGTTCTGCGGCACGACAACGGTTGGAATGTCGTGATCGCCAGCGTCGGCCGCAGTCCGAACCGCGAACGCCGGAACAACCCGTCGCGAACCTTCCAACCCGCGGGGGCCTCGCAGCGGAAGCCGCCTTCCTTGGGATTGGTCCACTGGCGATTCCTCTACCAGCAGGTCGGCGTTCAGCGTTTGCCGGGTTTGGCCCGCACGTAGATCAGATCGGCTAGCACGCGCCAGGTCTTCCCATCCCGCGTCGCCCGCCAGGTCTGACGGACGCTGCCATCCTTGCGCGGCGTCCACTTGATCTCGTGCTTCACGGTGCCGCCGTTCACGCCGGGCTGCTCACCGACTAGAAGCATGTTGCCGTCGATCAATCCCCCGGAAAGCCGCAGGTGCGTGCCGGAAGAGTCGCACCAGGTTTGATGCCACTTGCGCGTGCGGAAGTCATACATGTTCAGGCTTCGGCCCGGTCCGCCGCCGGCACCGACCCAGTCCTCCTGTACGGCCGCACCACCGAGGATCTTTCGGATGGTGTTCTTGCCGGCGGGCCGGCCCTGGAGAGTCTTGACTTCCCACCGCCCGACCCAGAAGTCGAAGTCCGTGTAGGGAGCCTTGGTGAAGTCGGGCTTACGCGGCCGGCTGGCCTTAGATGCCGACACAGCGGGCTTGCTCTGCGCAGTCGTGGCGTCCTGCGCGGGCAAGAGAACCTTCCCGTTACCCACAAGTCGTGACGGCGGAGACCGCGTGACCGCGGCGCACAATCGATTTGTCACGGATTCTCCTGAACACACCAAAGTCGCGTCCCTAGCGTTGCGCGCGAATCGACACCAAGTGAGGCTGAACCGAACGGACGTTTGGTCTTGGCGGAGGGTATCGCAATACCGGAGGGACGGTCAGTGGAGACGACAGTGTGTGGTCGGAGGTTCTCGAGGGAGGAACTCGCCCAGATCCGAGCGATTATTTCGGGTGCTCCTGCCGTTTCTGTGGGTGAATCGTGCCGAGATCGCGCGACAGACTTGCCGGGCGCTGCATTGGGTCGACGAGCGCGGACGAGTGAAGGCAATGAGCTGTCGTGTTGCGTTGTTACGGCTTCAGGATCGCGGGCTGCTTGCGCTTCCGCCTCCTCGAGGCGGCAATGGCAACGGCAAGGCGTATCGAGCGTCGCAGAAGCTAGTGGCGCCGGCGGGCGGGATTGTGAATCGAGTGGATCGGCTCAAGGGGCTGCAGGTCCGACCGGTCACCCCGTCGGACTCGGGGCTTTGGAACGAGGCGATCTCTCGATTCCACTACCTCGGCTACTCGCCGCTGCCAGGAGCTCAACAGCGCTACCTCGTGGAGCATGACGGAGGGATTCTCGGTGCGATCGGCTTTGGAGCATCGGCCTGGAAGGTAGCTGCTCGGGACAGCTGGATCGGCTGGACCAGCGAGCAGAGGAAGCAGCGGCTATAAGAGATCGTGAACAACGCGCGCTTCTTGCTTCTGCCATGGGTGCGGGTTGAGAATCTGGCTTCGCGGGTGCTGTCTATGGCCGCGCGGCGCATCACCAAGGACTGGCGCGAGCGCTACGGGTACGCGCCGGTACTGCTTGAGACCTTCGTTGAGCGACCGCGCTTCTGTGGATCGTGCTACCGGGCGGCCAACTGGATCCTCCTGGGGGAGAAGAGTTCGGCAACGCAGGCTTTGCCGACGCGCGCCTCGATCAACGATTGGTCAAGATCGTGTCCTCATTTATGGCCGCGCCCCAGGCAACGATTCCTCGGTCCAGTGGCGGTTGGCCGGAAGCCAAGGCAACCTACCGGTTTTTCGACAACGACAAAGTGGACCCCAATATCATCTACAACCGTCACCGGGAGAGCATCCTGCCACGAGTTCAGGGGGAGCCGGTCGTGCTGGCCGTCGCCGACACGACGATGCTGGACTACACCGCACATCCAGAAACGGCGGGGCTCGGCCCACTTTCTGACGCTGTTCATCATGGGTTCCTGTTTCATCCGACGCTGTTGCTGACTCCCCAACGAGTGCCCTTGGGCGTGATCGACGCACAGACGTGGGTGCGGGACATCGACAAGTTCGGCAGTAGCAAAGCAGCTCGGAAGTCTCGCGCGATTGACGAGAAGGAGAGCAAGAAGTGGCTCGGCTCGATGGAGGCTGCCGAGGAGTTCCAGCGTGACGTGGGATCCGAGACGACGGTAGTTAGCGTGTTCGATCGCGAGGGCGACACCTATGACGTCCTCGCGACGGCATTCCTGGACGGTCGACAGAGCCGCGTCCTAGTGCGAGCGCAATCGGATCGTCGCATACAGCATCCGCAGCAGAAGATCTGGCAGCACATGGAGGCGCAGCCGGTCGCGATGACCATGGTCGGCCGCGAAACGCCGGACCTTCCTTGCACCGTCGTCTTCGAGGATTACGAGTGGAAGGCGCTGTGGGTCTTCGTCTTCAAGGATCCCAATGCACCGCCCGAGACGACGCCGACACTCCGCGAAGTCACTCGCATGATCGGCCGCCTCGGTGGCCACCTTGGCCGCAAGCGAGACGGAGAGCCCGGGATTCTGACCATGTGGCGCGGGCTCCAGCGACTTCCCGACATCGCCGAAATGTGGCAGGTGTTTGACCCACGACGGTAGCTGCCGGCGCCACCTCGCCAGTCATACGCTCCGTCGATCCCGGACTGGCGCGAGCCCGCTCGCCGCCAGCGCCGATCCATGCCCGCACGACTGCGGAGCGTCCAGGCAATCCCAT
>CAYSWE010000127.1:0-10736 GCA_964434515.1 uncultured Phycisphaerales bacterium
TGGCAGGACGTCTTGAGCCAGGAGCCGTTCGCGATCTGCGTTCCTGGCGAAGCCGCACCGATGATCGGGTCGATCTTGGGGGCAAACGGGCTCTTCGGTTTGCAGCTACTGCGCGGCACCAACGCGCTTAGGGACTTCCTGAGCATCCTCGACCCCGATCGACCGTCGACGCGGTCCTTGCTAGCGCAACAATCGGTGCTCTCCTATTCGATCACTCGCCGGCAAGACCTGGATCCGGCCGGTCGCGAGTATCTCGAACTGGCGAACTTCCACAAACGCCTGGTGCCCGGGTTTGTGATCAAGCCGGCCGGACGACAGGCGCGGACGAGTCCGCGCCGGGACGAAGCCGAGCTGCTGCTGTGGGTGTCGAATGCCATCGTCGCGGCGCACGGTCGTGGACTGTTCCGTCCGCGGCCGTGCACGAGCCTCGAAGACACCTTGCTGAAGCTCGACGTGAGCGGCGACATCGGTAATCCGGACGTGACGGTGACGGTCGACCGGTTGGTGTCGCCTACGGCCGAGGCCGTCGTGCCGATTGCGCCCGACGCGGACATCGGGAGTCTGCCGCAGGTCGGCGGCAAATGGTTCGTTGGACTACCCGTGCTCAGCGTGTCGCTCGACGGAGACGATCGCGTGGTCCACGGTGTGGTGGTCTATGACGTCAACGCGGATCGCTTGCTTCAGATGCGACCGGTGCCCGGGCACGACCTCGCCAAGTTTGCCGCCGTGTTGTTCGATGCCTTCCGTGGGCAAGGCTTCGGCTCGCTCGGCCCGGGGCTCCCGCGCGAGATCCAGTTTTCCAGTGTGGCCTTGTTTGCCGCGCTCAGTCCTGGACTCGAGTCGCTTGGCATCACCTGTCATCGAACCGAGTGGATTCCGGTGATCGACACCGTGGTGCGCGGCTTCGAAGACTTCCTCCAGCGCGGGGGCGAAGACTTTGTTCCGCCGGACGAATCGGATACCGAGAATGATGTTCGCGAACTACCGGATGATCCGAAGAGCGTCGAGGAGTGGAAGGCGGTCGACGAGGCCGCGTCTCGCGGCGTGCACGAGATCGTGGCAGACAAGGGGCTCACGACGCGCAAGGCGGCGGCCACCTACTTTGGGGATCCCGAGAGACGCGTGCACCCGGAGGACGAGTTGCTCGCGCTGCTGACGTTCGTCGAATGGCTTGCGACCGACTATCGTGCGAAGCAAGGGCGCCGGACGCTGCTCGAGCGGCTCGTGGATGGCCCTCTTCCTCCGGCCGTTCGACAGCTCTACCTGGCGCGGATAGAATCGACTCCGTCGATCTGGATCGTCGATGCAGTTTCGGAGCAAGCCGGCACGCTGGACCTGCGCGACATGCTCTCCGATGCCAGCGTGGTGGTCCACGATGCGAGCCTCTCGCAGTCGGCGGTGCGCGACTTCGGTTTGCCGGCGCGCGTGTTTTGCGCCGGACCGTACCATTTTCTGGCGCCGCTCGGCCCGCCGGTTCCATCCGGACTCTTGGCGCAGGCATGCAGCTTCCTCGAGGAGCAGGGCATGACCTGCACACGTTTCGGTATGGCGGCGCGCCCGCACCTGCTGGGGCGGCTTTGGGGGTGGCTCGAGGCTGCGAGCGCGGCGTTCGAGAGCACGCAGGAAACCGAACTCACGGCCGACACGGTGCTGCCAGCCGATGATCGCGCTGAGCCCGGCGAGTCCGCGGAACTCCCTGCGGAGGCCGAAGCCCTGTTGCAGCGCAGCATCGACAAGTCGTGCATGGCCTGGTTGGACGAGCCAGTCCCCGCGCTCGGCCAAAAGACGCCGCGCGAGGCGTGTCGGAGTCTGGAGGGCCGGCAGGCCGTCGAACGCCTGATCCGGGCATGGCCGTCCCCGGGCGGTAGCGAGCGCGTCTCTATCCCTCGCGCGGCGATGCTCCGCGAGCTCGGGCTCGACGCCGGAGAGGCCTGGGGTTAGCCCGGCCGAAAACTCTCGACAAGGCACTCCGTGGCGAATTTGGTCGCTTTTTGTGTCGGTTCGGCCGACAAGAACCTCTGTGAGCCGATTCCCTGGTTCGCGTTTTACCGATAGAATCGGTGCTTCGTGGACGCCTGTCTGTGACACGTCCCACCGTTTCTCTTCAGCAAGCATGACCATCGCCGCGCGCCCGTGCCGCGCCCGGCCCTGGCAGGAAGGAGGTTTTTGAAGTACGCACCACAAGCACCACCCCGTGATTCTCACCGTGTGAATGAGCAAATCCGTCTGTCGCCAATCTTCGTCATCGATGACGAAGGCAATCAGCTTGGCGAGATGGACACTGCCGATGCCCAGCGCCTCGCCCGTGAGCGCGGCCTCGATCTCGTCGAGGTGGCGGCCAATCAACGCCCGCCAGTCTGTCGCATCATGGACTACGGGAAGTTCAAGTACGAGAACAAGAAGAAGGCCACCGCTTCCAAGAAGAAGCAGCACCACGTTGTGCTCAAGGAGGTGCGGGTTCGGCCAAAGATCGCGCAAGGCGACATCGACGTAAAGGTCAAGCGCGCCCGCGAGTTCCTCGAGAAGGGGGACAAGGTCCAGGTGACCTGTTTGTTCCGTGGGCGAGAGATGGCCCACCAGAACGTCGGGCTCGACGTCATGCGACGATTCTTCGAGCAACTCGAGGACATCGCCAAGATCGAGCGTGAGCCGCGCCTTGAGGGGCGCCGGATGAACATGATCGTCAGCCGGACCAAGAAGGGCTGATCCGGAGCAGCAGCTGCTTGTTTGTGCGCTCGAGTGTCTCTACACTCTTGCGCCAATCTCCAGCGGTCTGGGACCGGGTCGACATGGCTACCCGCTACGCGCTGGACGGACTCCACGAGCAAAAGGCTCGGATAAGATGCCCAAAGCCAAGACATGCAAAGCGGTCGCCAAGCGCATGAAGGTGACCAAGAACGGCAAGGTGAAGCGCGGTCACGCCTACACCAGCCACCTCCTCGTCCGGCGCAGCCGCAAACAAAAGCGCGGCCTGCGCAAGCCTGCCCTCGTCGCCGGCCTGCAGTCGCGCACGATGAAGCTCCTGTTGGGGAAGAGGTAGTCCCATGCGCGTAACCTGCAGAGTCCCCTCGCGCAAGCGCCGCCGCCGGATCCTGAAGCGGGCCAAGGGCTACGTGGGCGGTCGCCATCGGCTGATCCGCACCGCGACCGAGGCGGTGATGCGTGCCGATGCCTACGCCTATCGTCACCGTCGGCTCAAGAAGCGCGAGTTTCGCCGCTTGTGGATCACGCGCCTGTCGGCCGCGGCGGGTCAGCATGGCCTGGCCTACAGCCGGCTCATCCATGGCCTCAAGAAGGCCGAGGTCGCGCTCAATCGTAAGCAGCTCTCCGAGCTGGCAATCCACGACCCGAGCGCGTTTGCCGGGGTCATCGACAAGGTCAAGGCCGCGCTTTCCTAGTGGCCTGTCGCTAGCGGCGGCGACCGCGCCCCAAGGCAGCACCCCGGATGTAGCCGCGCGCTGCGAGCATCGGGAGACGCGGGAGCCTTCGGGCGTTCGGAAGGTTACCGTCGCTCGGCACCGACTGTGGGGCATGCATGAATGCGATTCTGGATGAGCTACGTGCGGCCGCGTTAGCGGCGATCGGCGAGGCTACCGATCTCGATGCGTTGCGCGCGGTGGGGGCGCGGTTTGTCGGCAAGAAGGGCGAGCTCACGGCACAGCTCCGTAGCCTCGGCTCCCTCCCGGCCGAGCAGCGGCCGGCGTTCGGCCAGGCCGTCAACCAAACCAAGGTCGAACTCGAGGGCGCGCTCGAGGCGCGCGAGCGCGAGCTGCGTGAGGCCGCGCTGTCTGCGGCGCTCGCCGGCGGCGCGTTCGATCCGACCGAGCCCGGCACGCGGCCCGAGGTCGGCGGCCTGCACCCGATCACGCAGATCACCGACGAACTCATCGAGGTGTTTTCCGGGCTGGGATTTCGTTGGCTCGACGGGCCCGAGGTCGAGTTCGAATACTACAACTTCGACGCGCTCAACATCCCGGGCGACCATCCGGCGCGGGATACGCAGGACACGTTCTGGTTGTCGGACGGCAACCTGCTGCGCACACACACCTCCCCGGTGCAGGTGCGCGCGATGGAGCGCTTCGGTGCACCGCTGCGGGCCATCGTGCCGGGCCGGTGCTTCCGCAACGAGAGCATCGACGCCACGCACGAGCACACCTTCTATCAGATGGAAGGCCTGATGATCGACCGGGACATCTCGGTCGCCCACCTGATCCACACCATGAAGACCTGTCTGCGCGAGATCCTCCAGCGCGACGTCAAGGTGCGGCTGCGACCGGGCTACTTCCCGTTCGTCGAGCCGGGTTTCGAACTCGACGTGCACGATCCCTTTGGCACCGGCGAGGACCGCTGGCTCGAGCTATTGCCGTGCGGCATGGTGCACCCCAACGTGCTGCGCGCCGGCGGCCTGGACCCCGAGGAGTGGAGCGGTTTCGCCTTCGGTCTCGGTCTGCAGCGGTTGGTCATGGTGCGCTATGGCATCACCGACATTCGCGACTTCACCGGCGGCGACCTTCGCTTCCTCCGGCAGTTCTGACCCTGGCGCGCGCATGCTACTTTCCCTGAACTGGCTCAACCGTTACGTCGACCTCGCGGACCTCGAGGCAACGCAGATTGCCGACGACCTGACGATGTGCACGGCCGAGGTCGAGGGCATCGAGGTCGCCGGTGCGGCGCTCGCGGACATCGTTGTCGGCAAGGTCGTCGAATGCCGTAAGCATCCCGGCGCCGACAAGCTGTCGCTGACCCGCGTGCAGGCGGGGCCTGGCGAGTTCCTGCAGATTGTCTGTGGCGCGCCGAACATCGCGCAGGGGCAGAGCATTGCACTCTGCAGAGTAGGCGTGCGGGTTCCGTCCGACGGCAAAGGCGGTGTTGGCAAGAAGCTCAAGAAGGGCAAGATCCGTGGCGAGGAATCCCAAGGGATGGTCTGCTCGGAGCGCGAGCTGGGGCTGTCCGATGCGCACGATGGGATCCTGGTGCTCGATACGGACGCTCGGCCGGGTACCTCGTTGGCCGAGGTCCTGCCCGTGCGCGACACGCTCATCGAGATCGACAACAAGTCGGTGACGCATCGCCCGGATCTCTGGGGGCACTATGGCTTCGCGCGCGAGCTCGCGGCGATCTACGGCCGCGAGCTGCGTGATCCGCTCGAGGGGCTCGCCGTCGAGATTCCCGACGCAGGCGAGGAGGTGCCGATTGACATCGCGTCCGCAGCCGAGCTCTGTTGTCGTTACACAGGGCTCGTGTTTCGCGATGTGCGCGTCGCGAATGCGCCGGCGTGGATGCGTTACTTGCTCCTTGCGGTGGGGCAGCGCCCAGTCAACAACGTCGTCGACCTGACGAATTTCATCCAGCTCGACCTCGGCCAGCCGATGCACGCGTTCGACCTCGCGCGGTTGCGCGGGCCGGCGATCTCCGTGCGGCTGGCGCAGGCGGGCGAGCGCATGACGACGCTCGACGGGCAAGAACGCGTGCTTGCGGCCAGCGACCTGTTGGTCTGTGACGCGGAAGGCCCGGTCGCGCTGGCCGGCGTGATGGGCGGCGAAGGTTCGATGGTCGAGGATTCGACCGAGGCGGTGTTCTTGGAGTCAGCGCACTTCGATGCGTCCACGATCCGTCGCACGTCGATGCGGCTCGGCCTGCGCAGCGACGCGTCAGCGCGCTTCGAGAAGAGCCTCGATCCGAGCCAGGCCGAGCTGGCGGCGCGCAAGTTCGTCGCGCTCATTCCCGAAGTCGTGCCGGGGGCGCGTGTGGTCGGGCCGATGTCCGATCCCGGCGGCTGGAAGTTCGCGGGCAAGCGGATTCCGCTACGGCTCGAGCGGGCACAGCGCATGCTCGGCGTCGCGCTCGATGCCGAACGCGTACGTTCCTACCTGGAGCCGCTCGGCTTCACGCTGCACGAAACCGGCTGGGATGGATTCGACGTCGACGTTCCTTCTTGGCGCGCCACGAAGGACGTGACGATCGAGGCCGACCTGATCGAAGAGCTCGGCCGCTGCCATCGATATGACAACATCGAACCCGTCGCGCCCTGCGCCAAGGTGGAAGCGACCCAGCTGGATCCGGAGATCCGCGCGGTGCGCGAGTTGCGCGGCATGCTGGCGCACGACCACGGCTACTTCGAGGCCTACAACTATTCGTTCCTTCCCGATGAGTTGTGTGCCCGTCTCGGTCTCGAGGATCGTAGCTACGTGACGGTGACGAACGCCATCGCCTCACACATGACGCGCATTCGACGGGATGTGCTCCCGTCGCTCTTGGGGTCGTTGGTGGCCAACGCGCGCCGCGAGGAGTGCCTGGCACTGTTCGAAGTCGGACGTGGCTACCGTGGCGACGAGGAGGGTGAGGTGCACGAGGTCGACGGTGTCGCCAAGCATCTTCCGCACGAGGTTCTGCAGGTCGTCGCCGCCCGCGTCGACCGGCGCAAGGGCGCGGTCGCGCCCTATGCGCGGGTTCGCGGCGAGCTCGAGCGCCTGCTCGCGCGCCTCGGGCGGGGTAGCGTGCCGGTCCGAGCGATCTCCGACGACGAGGCCCGCGCCCTCTCGTGGATGCATCCGGGGCGAACCGCGATCTTCCACGATCCGGACAACGAGTTTCGCGTGATTGCCTACGCCGGCGAACTGCATCCAGCGACCGTCGCGGCGCTCGAGATCGACACCAGTCAAGGTGGCGGCACGGCAGCGCTAGCGATCGATGTGCGCGCGTTGCTGGCCCAGCCGCACGCAATCACCCGCTACCAGCCGGCCCCCAAGTTCCCGCCGCAGCCGGTCGACCTGGCCTTCCTCGTCGCCGAGGAGGTCCGCGTCGCCGAACTCATGAAGCTCTGCCACGCCGCCAACCCCAAGCTGGTCCGCGACGTCCGTCTGTTCGAGGTCTATCGCGGCAAGGGCGTCCCCGAAGGCAAGAAGAGCTGCAACTTCACGGTGATCCTCGGCTCCGACAAGCGCACCCTCAACGCCAAGGACGAAGAGCGCTTCATCACGCGCGTCCGTGAAACCGTCGCGCCGCTGGGCGAGTTGCGCGGCTAGCGCCGCGGCCGAATGCCGAGGCGAGCAAGAATCGACACACGTGAGCCCCGTTAGCTACAACGCGACCTATCTCGCGCTCGCGAAAGAAAGTCGTCTACCGCTCGCGACGCTTGACAAGGCGTTGAGCGCGGCTGCGCGGGGTTCCGAGGTTGAGGTTGTGGCGTAAGATCCCCCCCGGGGCTGAAGACTACTCCGAAGCTGGCCTGCCACTTGCGGTGCAGGGAGGCTCTTCAGGTCGCCCGCGCAGCGTTCGAATCCATTGTCGACGGCATCGCCATCTTCAAGGGCAGGTTCGAAACTGGAACTCTGCCCAAAGGCGTCGACGCACCTTGCTTGCTCGGCATCGCTTGCAGCCTGCATCGCGTCCATGAGTCCGACGCGATTACGACTGCGCTGTTGCGCGAGTGCCTCCTCGGGGCTCGGGACGGACCGCACCATCGACAAACTCGCCGCTGAGCTGAACTGCGCACGAGAGAAACTACGCCAACGGCCGCGCACGCCCTGCCGACGCTTGTTCCCGATCCACGCGCACCCGCGGGGCGTCCGGGTCTTGCCAACGGTAGGTGGTTGACAACCGCAGAAGGAAAAAAGCGCGAAACTCCAGGCTAGCGCCGCGCTTTCGCGGTCGGGGTGAGCACCCCGTTGGCGATCGGTAGGCAGCCGGCGAAGAGGCCTTGGATGACCTTGGTCATGTGCTCGAGGTCGAGCTTTTCCCATTCGTCGCTCGGCTGGTGGTAGTCCTTGTGCAGGGACCCGGCCGAGAAGCTGTGGGCGATGACGCCCTTGTGCACGAACGAAGCGTTGTCGCTGGCGCCGTAGAGCATCGGACTGAAACGGCGATGCCGGAACACCTCGACACCGACGCGCTTGGCGCCGCGGGCCACTAGCTCGCCGAGGTCGGACTTGGTCCATCCGGTCATCCAGGTCTTGAAGCGGGCGCCTTGCTCGGGTCGGCCGATCATTTCGAGGTTGACGTTGGCGACGATCTTGGCCAAGGGCCATGCCGGATGGGCCGCGAAGTCCTTGGAGCCGAGTAGCCCGCGTTCTTCGCCCCAGAAGGTCATGAAGATGACGCTGCGCTTGGGACGCACCTTGAGCGCGGCGAAGGCGTCGGCCAGCGCGAGCACGCCCGTGACCCCGCTGGCGTCGTCGTCGGCACCGTTGTTGATCCGGTCCTTGCCGCGGCGGCGCACGCCAATGTGATCGAGGTGCGCCGTGATCAGAAGTGCTTCGGCCGCGAGCTTTGGATCGCTGCCGCGCAGGATGCCGGCGACGTTGTGGTGCTTGCTTGCACCCAGCCGCACTGCAGGGAGCTCGAGCGTCAACTCTTGGTTGGGCGCCAGGGAGTGCTGGACCAGCAGCACCGGGAGCTCGGCCTGTGCGGCCAAGAATGCACCGGTGCGGCCGGCGTCGTTCTTGCCTTGCACCTTGGCTGCGAGTCTTCGCAGGTTGCTCTCGGTTGCGACGCGGATCAGCAGGGCGGTCGCGCCATTCTTCTTGGCGGCGCGCGTGGCGTTGATGACGCGCATGGCGGAGCGGCCCACTGCCTCGCCTTCGCGGCTCGGGTCGTCGATCAAGATCGGGCCAGCGAAGGCGCCCTGTCGAGGCTTGGCGGCGAAGGCGACTTTGCCTTCGAACTGAAGGGTCGTGGATGGCGCCACGAGCAAGCCGGGCTGCACAAGGTCGGCGTTTCCCGCGCGCAATACGACGCCGGTCCCAGGCACGATTCGCTGCTCGGCGTCGAGATAGTAACGACGCTCTTCGCCGAGCCCGACCAGCCCAGCGCCACGAAAGCGAGCGGCGACGTAGGCGCTGGCGATGCGTAACCCGGTCGAGCCGGTGTCACGGCCTTCGAGCTCGTCGGAAGCCAGGAAGCTTACGGCGGCGCGCACACGATTCTCGGTGATGCAACCCAGGGCGCGTTGTTCGTCCGCGGTGAGTGGCGGCACGGCGACGCCCTGGGCGCCGCTCAAGACAAGGCAACAGACAACCGGTAGCAGCATGAAGAACCTCTCGAGTGGGAAGGCTCAGATGTTACCCGCCGGCGACGAGCGCGCGGATCTTCTGTCCGCCGTGTTCGGTCGAGAATGCGGTCTTCAGGCGCAAGCCGGAACTCAGCGCCAGGCGGCGACTCATCGCGATGAGGCCGACATGCCAGCCGTCCGGAAGGCCACGGGCGAGCTTACCGAGGGTCTGGTAGAGCGGGCGCAGGGCGTCGGTGTTGCCGAGGCGCTTGCCCCAGGGTGGATTGGTCGCGACGAGCCCGGCCCCGGGCGCGTCGCCGCAGAGATATGGTGCCGCGCTGATGGCGCACTGGCGAATCTTGAGGTCGCCGACGATGCCGGCGCGTTCGGCGTTGGCGCGCAGCGCGGCGATCGCACCCGCGTCGCGGTCGCAGGCATGCACGGCAGCCGGACATCGAGGGAGCGCAGCTGCGGTCGCGTTGGCCTTGGCCTCGGCGAACGCGGCTGGATCGAACACGGCGGAGTCTTCGAACACGAAACGTCGCCTGAGTCCGGGCGCGATCTGTCGGCCGAGCAGAGCAGCTTCGATGGCGATCGTACCATGGCCGGCCAGTGGATCGATCAGGGCAGCCTGCGGGTCGTAGCCGGAGGCGAGCAGGAGCGCTCGCGCGATGTCCTCACGCAGTGGCGCTGGGCCGACGTCGAGCTTGTAGCCGCGCCGATGGAGCGGTTCGCCGCTGGTGTCGAATGACAGCGTGCAGACGTCGTCGACCAGACGCGCGCGCACGCACGGGAGCATGCCGCAGGGCGGCTTGGCGTTGGGGTTCGGTGAGCTGCCGAGTCGCTCGAGTATGCCGAGGGCGACGCGCTCCTCGACGCCGGCCGAGTGATACAGCCGCGATTGCCGGCAGGTCGCGCGCACGTCGAACGGCAGGTCTGGCCGCAGCACGCCTTCCCACGGCAAAGCCGCCGTCTTGCGGATCAACTCTTGGAAGCTCCGTACGCGGAACTCGCCGACGCGGATCAGCACGTGCGTCGCAAGGCCGAGCTCGAGGTTGGCGCGATAGACGGCGTTGCGATGCCCTTGCAGGCTGACGCCGCCTTGGCCTTCGACGACGCGGAACCCGCAGGCGCGCATCTCGGCGCCAAGCCATGGTTCGAGTCCCGGAAGACACGCAACGAAGAGGTCGAATGGTTTCATCGAATCATCAGCCAGACCGCCTTGAGATACCGCGTCTCGGGACACTCGAGCGCCATCGGGTGATCGGGTCCGGCGCCGGTGATGCGCAACACGCGTGCATCGCGACCGGCGCGCGCCGCGGCCTCGCGCAGCACGGCGAGAAAGTGGTCCTCGCCGAGCGAGCCCGAGCACGAACAGGTGAGCAGAAGGCCGCCGACCGGGAGCGCCGTCATCGCCAGCCGGTTGAGATCGAGGTAGCGCGCCAGGCCAGCTTCGCGATCGCCGTCGCCGGCGATCCACTTGGGCGGGTCGAGCACGATGCAGTCGGCCTTGCGCGCGCCGGCCCGCAGCACGTCGAAAGCGTCGCCCTTCTCGACCGTGACCTTGAGATCGTTGTGCCGCACGTTGCTTCGCGCAAGTGCGACCGCGGCCTCATCAAGGTCGATGGCCGTCGCCGATCGCGCCCCGCCGCGCATCGCGTGCATCGAGAACCCCGCGCTGTTACAGCAGACGTCGAGCACAGAGCGCCCGCGCGCGAACCGAGCAAACCGCCGGCGGTTTTCACGT
>CAYSWE010000128.1:0-10726 GCA_964434515.1 uncultured Phycisphaerales bacterium
CGAGGCTGCAGCCCGAGACGCCGGAGTCCGCAAGGCTTGGACGTGCATGCTCCCATCGGCAAGCAAGCGCAGCGTCGTATCGCTGCCACCGCGTCGGGTCCACGTTGTGGCGCGTAGCCACTCCCGGCTACCGCTGTCGAAGTAGCTGACGCGGGCACTCTTGGCCTGACCGTTGGCGATGTTGCGCAGGTGGAAGTCGAAGAACTTCCTCGCCGCGCGCGCCGAGGCGAGCTCCGCTTTCGGAAACGACCAGTCGCCTTGCCGGCGCAGGCCGATGCCGACGTGATCCCACGGGCCGAGCAGCAGGCGGGTCGAGTCGCGCGCCGCCGCACCACCGCGTGCGACGATGTCCTCGAATGTCCGGATCACCTGGTCGGGGTAGTTGTCCCAGTATCCACTGATCAGAAGGCACGGGACGTCGATGTCTTGTGGACGATAGCTGCGACGCTCGACCATGCGCCAGACCCACGCTCCGGGCAGCGGGTGCTTGCGAACTCGGTCGCGTACCCCGAAGCCGAGACGGTCAAGGGTCTTGAGGTGCGCGTCGATGGGAACGCCGCCTTCGTAGTATTGGTCATAGGTCAAGCCCATCGCGGCGATCAGGGGCACACAGCAGACCAAGTGCGGTGGGTGTTCTAATGCTGTTTGGAACTGTACCTTGCCAAGCGCGCTTCCACCCCAGGTCCCGACGCGGCGATTGGACCAGCGCTGGGTCGCGATCCATTCGACGCAGTCATAGCCGTCCATTCCGCGTCGCCAGCGCAATCGCTTGACGCCGCGCATGGCCTTTCGGTTGGCGTGAAAGCCGCGCCAGTCGACGACGACGTAGGCGTAGTGCGCCCGGTCGAGCAGGGCGAGTGTGTCGGAGATCGCGCCGCGACCGACGTTTCCGACCTTGGCTGCGTCCTTGAGTGTTCCCGCGATCGGCGCGCCCAGCCGCGACTTGTCGTAGGGCGTCTGGATCAAGATCGCCGGATAGCGGCCGGGTTTTTCGGGTAGGTAGACGTCTGCCAGGAGCACCTTGCCGTCGCGCATCTCGATGCGGACGTTCCGTTGGTCGTCTTGCCATGCAGCTTGGGCGATGGCCGTGCTCACGGCGAATAGAGTGCAGGCCAGTGCCGGAACAGGGTTCATGGAGATCGTTGGATGCCGTGACGGGCGCGGGGACGGTGAGTATCGCGAACTTGGCCGGCCATTCGCTACACTCGTGGCGATGGAAGCACCGTTCTTGAATCTGGCCGCCGTGACGGCGAGCCTATGGATCTTTGCCCCGGCCAGTATAGCGCAGGCCGCAGCCGAGCCGGCCGTTGTCGACGTTGCCGTCCCCGCCGATTCTGGTGCGTTGGCACCAAATCTGGCGCGGTCGACGCGGGGCGTTCTGCTGACGTGGCTTGCCCCTCTGGCCAAAGCCGCCGGATCCAAGCCCAAGCGAAAATCCTTTGCGCTGCGGATGGCGAGACTCGAGGGCCACGCTTGGACGAAGCCGGTCACGATTCGTTCGGGCGCCGACTTCTTCGCGAACTGGGCGGATCTTCCGTCGGTGGTCGAAGCCAAGGGTGGCGCTTTGTATGCGCACTGGCTGCAGTTTTCGGGGATCGGGACCTATGACTACGATGTCATGTTGGCTCGCTCGGTTGACGGTAAGGCATGGGAGCAGCTCGGACGGTTGCACACCGATAAGAGCCGTGCCGAACACGGATTCGTGTCCTTGGTGCCCGACGGCGTCGGCGTCCGGGGCTTCTGGCTCGATGGGGGGCATCTGAAAAAGCGGGGCACGATGGCCTTGATGACGCGCCTCGTCGGCGCGACCGCTGAGGGCAGCGCGCCAGAAGAAGTGCTCGACGCCGACGTGTGCACTTGCTGCCAGACGGGGGCCGTGCAGACGAGCACCGGGCCACTCCTCGTCTATCGAGATCACGCCAAGCACGAGCTGCGCGACATTTCCTTCGTCCGTCGAACCAAGGATGGTTGGACCGCACCCAAGCTCGTGCACCGAGATGGGTGGCGCATTCCAGCGTGTCCGGTCAACGGGCCGGCGGTGGCGCGGACGGAGAGGCTCCTGGCCGTCGCGTGGTACTCCGGGGCGAGTGCATCGGGGCATGTCGCGGTTGCGTTTTCCAATGACGACGGCAAGAGTTTCGCGAAACCGATCGTGGTCGACGACGCCAAGCCGGTCGGTCGCGTCGCGATCGCTTGTCTCGACGACACGGCGATCGTCTGTTGGCTTGGCCGCAGCGACAATCGGGCCGTGCTGCGCCTGCGTCGAGTGACCCCCGACGGCTCACTCGGCAAACCGCTCGAGCTTGCAACCCTACGCGGTTCGCGTTCGGCCGGGTTCCCCCGCCTCGTCCGCGTTGGAGACGAACTCGTCGTCGTCTGGCGCGAGGTCGCAGACGGCGCTCGGCTTCGCTCGGCCATCGTTCCTTTGGCCGCGGTGGGTGCGGCGCGCTAAGCGCTCGTCAGCGGCGACGCGCTCGCTTGGCGGCACGATCTTGGAGGAACTTGCCGGCACTCTGCCAGCCGTTCCCGGTCGCTCTCATCCACACGGCGAGGCCGGCAGCGAGGGCGAGCAAGATGACGAGGCCGAGGACCCACCCTCGTGCGCTGCGTCCGCCGGCGGCCACGGGCTACTTCCCGGAGTCGCTGCCGATTCCGTAGTAGGTGAAGCCGCGTTCCCGCACCCGCGCGGGCGAGTAGACGTTGCGTCCGTCGAAGATGACGGGCTCTTGCATCCGTCCCTTGAGCTGGTCGAAGTCAGGATTGCGGAACTCGTTCCATTCCGTGAGCAGGAGAAGCGCATTCGCGCCATCCGCAGCTTCCATGGGCTTGTTGGTGTAGCCGATGCGATCGCCTAGGTGGCGCTTGGCTTCCTCGATCGCCTCTGGGTCTGTGGCGACGATTGTGGCTCCGGCGGCCAGCAGCGCGTTGATGATCGTCAAGCTCGGAGCTTCGCGCATGTCGTCGGTGCGGGGCTTGAAGGACAAGCCCCAAACCGCGAAGCGCTTGCCCGCGACGTCACCGCCGTAGTGACGCATGACCTTTTCGACCAGGTAGCTCTTCTGGCGTTCGTTGACGTCGACGACTGCATCGAGGATCTTGAACTCGAAGTCGTGATCTCGCGCCGTCTTGGCAACGGCGCGGACGTCCTTGGGGAAGCACGAACCACCATAGCCTACGCCAGCGAACAGGAACGACGTGCCGAGGCGCGCATCCGTGCCGATGCCTTCGCGCACCTTCGAGAAGCTTGCGCCGACGCGATCGCAGAGCTGTGCGATCTCATTCATGAACGAGATTCGCGTGGCGAGCAACGAGTTGGCCGCGTACTTCGTCAGCTCCGCGCTTTCCGGATCCATGATGAGGATGGGCTTGTTCGTGCGGACGAACGGAGCATAGAGTTCGCGCATGATCTCGGCCGCGCGCGGGTCGTCGGCGCCGATCACCACGCGGTCTGGCTTCATGAAGTCGTCGAGGGCTGTGCCCTCTTTCAAGAACTCGGGGTTGGAGACGACGTCGAACTGCTCGGAGGTCTTCGATGCGATCGTCGCTGCGACCTTGCGCGCGGTGCCCACCGGGACCGTGGACTTGTCTACGACCAGCTTGTAGCCGTTCATGTTTTCGCCAATCGTGCTCGCGACCGCCAGGACGTATTGCAGGTCCGCCGAGCCGTCGTCGCCCTGGGGTGTGCCGACGGCGATGAAGATAACCGTGGCATCCTTGACCGCTTGCGCCACGTCCGTGGTGAACGAGAGGCGTTCTTCGGCGACGTTGCGGCGGATGAGCTCCTCGAGGCCGGGTTCGTAGATCGGGATGCCGCCGCCATTCAGCAGGTCGATCTTCTTCTGATCGACATCCGCGCAGACGATCGTGTTTCCGGTCTCGGCAAAACAGGTGCCGACGACGAGTCCGACATAACCGGTTCCGATGACGGCGATTCTCATGGCAGTTCTTTCGTAACAGTGCGTTCGAGCGAGGCGCGAGGACCCGGCGGTACGCCGGGAAACGGGCGGAAGAGGTTAGTGTCGAATGCCGCGGCGGGCCAGTGTCCGTTTTGGCGAACTGAGGCTATTCCGCTAGCCTTCGTCTCTGTCGTCGATTCGTGTGGACCGACTCAAACCGTTCCGCTGGCGCTTTACTTGCCGTCCGGGTGCCTGGCCGCGCGGATGGCCCGGTGGAGCATGTGCATCCAGACCCAAAACTTGAATCTCGGCGCGACGCGCAGCCTCGGTGGGTCGAACTCAAACCCGGCGTCGGCGAGGCTCTTGGGCGTGCTCATCCGTCGGAGCCGGAAGCTGCTCGGACGCGGCGCTTGTTGCTTGAGCTCGAGCTCCAGAAGAAGCCCCGTGTTTTCGTCTACGCGCATCTGGATTCGTCCGGAGGTGCCCAAGAGCCGATCTCGGAAATCCCTCGGGCCGTGTCCGTGCCGCTTCTTGTGGTGTGTGACGGGCGCCGCCTCGCGCTTATAGGATCCGGTCATGCGGATGATGCGGCCGCCCGGAGTGTTTTCGGTGGCGGTGACGCGGATATCGAGCTCGGAGACGATCGTCTCGAGGAACGGGCGCAGTTCGTAGTAGTGCAGCACGGGGGCAAGCTGCATGACTTCGACTTGCCTCGGATCGATGAACAGCTCGAATGCGCGCCCAGTCGGCGGTTTGATCCAGACGACCTTTCCGTTGGAGCCGAACTCGGCTCCGTCGACGAAGAACAAGTTGCCCTTGACCTTGCGAACGTTCCAGCGTCCGCCGCTGGCCAACGCCGCGATCCATGTCGAACTCTTTGTGACGAGTTTGCCCTTGTGCCGGCTTGGCTGCTGCAGTCGGAGCTGGACCTCATAGACGTGCGCGCCGGTGTTGGTTGCCTGGAGTACGCGGCTGAGCAACGCGTCGGCGTGGACGGGCGTGGCGGGATCGGCGCTGCGCCAGAGTAGCAAGGCTGCAAGCAGTGCCGCTGCCGCGGCGAGGATCGTATACCGGCGTCTGAGGACGGTGTGTTTGCCGGGAACGGTCGCCTCGGCGCGAAGCCGCTTCATGACAGCGCGCACACGTCGTTCCTGACGTGCCTCGCCGTCGTCTGCGAGTTGTTCGGTGTACTGGAGCAGTAGCCCGTGGGCGAAGAGCTCGCGCGCGATGTGCTTTGCGGTTGCCGGCGCCGCTCGATCGGCCTGGAGCGACTCTTCTAACTCGTGCAGCGCGGCGCGCGGCACAGGCGGCTTCGAGCCATCGTTCGGTTGCCGATCCTTCATGCTCTCCCTCCCACCGTGTGACTGTCGAGGGCGCTCAGTCGCTGCTCGATGCACTGTCCCAGCCAGGCTCGGCTTCGCTGTAGGAGTTTTTTCACCGCCTCGCGGCTGCGGCCCATGGACTCCGCTATTTCACCACAAGCAAGGTCTTCCTCGTAGTGCAGCGTCAGGACCTCGCGCTGATGTCCCGAGAGGCGCTCGAGACACTTGCGCAAGGACGCCAGCTGCTCCTCGAACGTGTCGCCCGGCGCGCTCTCGAGTCGCTCGTAGAGCCCGGCGAGCTCGTCGACCGCCTGGGCATCGACGAAGGCGAGTCGTTTGTCTGAGACTTTTCTATAGTGGGCCAGCGCGAGTCGTCGGGCGATCCCCCGAAGCCATGGGCCGAACGGGCGGCTTCGGTCGTATCGGTCGAGATTGCGCCAGGCCACGAGAAACGCGTCCTGGACGATGTCGTCAAGGGCGTTCTGGTCCCGGACGAACGCCCCGACAAATGCCCGGAGCCGGCTCTCGTGCTCGCGCACGAGGATCTCGAAGAGGTCATGTGGGTGGACTTTGGGGTCGTTCGTCGGCACTGGAGCTTCGATCCTAGACGGTTCCGACGCTGTTGTCCGAAATCGATGCGCGGGGACAGGGTTCTGAGCAGGGGACCGGTCTCGTTCGGTGGATCCTGCATCCAATGCAGCTACGATCGGCCGCGATCAAGGACTCCCCAACTGGACGGAAGCATGCCACTGCGCCTTCTCTGCGGTCTTGTCGCTGCCTTTTTCCTCGGCCACCTGCCTGCCCAGGCGAAGGTTCCGCCCGTGCAGCCGTCGGCCACGCACGATGCGCGGCTCGACTGGTGGCGCAAGGCACGGTTCGGCATGTTTATCCATTGGGGGCTCTACGCGGTTCCCGCCGGGAAATGGGGGACGTCCACCGGGCATGCCGAGTGGATCATGAATACCGCGCAGATCCCGGTGCCCGAGTACGAAAAGTTCCTAGGGCAGTTTAACCCGGTCGAGTTCGATGCCGACGACTGGGTGCGCAAGGCCAAGGCTGCGGGGATGGGCTACATCGTCATCACCAGCAAGCACCACGATGGCTTCGCGTTGTTCGACTCCAAGGTCTCGGACTACGACGTGATGCGCACGCCGTTCAAGCGCGACATCATGAAGGAACTCGCCGAGGCTTGCCGCAAGCAAGGGATCCGGATTTGTTGGTACCACTCGATCATGGATTGGCATCACCCGGACTACTTGCCACGCCGTGGCTGGGAGCGAAAGGGACCCAAGAAGCGTAGTGCCCAAGGGGCCGACTTCGAACGCTATGTGCGCTACCTGCGCGGTGAGGTCCAAGAACTGCTCACCAACTACGGGGATATTGGCATCCTATGGTTCGACGGCGAGTGGGAGGGGACCTGGGACCACGAGCACGGCCAGAAGCTCTATGACCTCTGCCGCCGCCTCCAGCCCAATGTCATCGTCAACGATCGTGTCGACAAGGGCCGGCGTGGGCACACCGGCGTGATCGCCGATGGCTACGCCGGTGACTATGGAACGCCGGAGCAGAATATCCCCGCCGAGGTTGCGCGTGGCATCGATTGGGAGACGTGCATGACGATGAATCGGCATTGGGGTTACAACGCCGCCGACAAGGATTGGAAGAGTTCCGTCGACCTGATCCGCAAGCTCGTCGACATTGCGAGCAAGGGTGGGAACTTTCTACTGAATGTTGGCCCCATGGCAAATGGGAAATTTCCCCCCGAAGCCGACGAGCGGCTGGCCGAGATCGGTTCCTGGATGAAGGACCATGGCGCCGCTGTTCGGGGCACGACCGCGTCGCCGTTTGGCAAGCTTCCGTGGGGACGCTGTACGCAGGCGCAGCACGACGGGCGCACCTACCTCTACCTGGCGGTGTTCGATTGGCCGGACGACGGCCGCCTCGTCGTGCCAGGGCTTGGTAGCGAGCCGGCGGCAGTTTCGTTCTTGGGGGCGCGAGGACAGCTTCGCTTCGAGAAGGCCGGAACGGATCTGGTCATTCAGGTTCCCAAGGTTGCTCCCGATCCTTACCTGCCGGTCGTCGCGCTGGAGATCGCTGGGACGCCGCTGATCTACTTGCCGCCCAAGGTTCGCTGTGTCTCGCCGAAGTTCACAGACTCTCGGCGCGTCGAGATCGAGGCTGGCTCGCCCGTGATTGCCGTGCACTACACTCTGGATGGCAGCGAGCCCACCGCGTCGTCGGCCCGCTATGAGAGCCCGCTGCACCTCAAGCAGAGCTGTCTCCTCAGGATGCGCGCGTTCCACGCAGGCGAGCCGGTGAGTGCCATCGTCGAGCAGCGCTTCTCGAAGGTGCGCATGCATCCGGCCCAGCAACCTGGTGACGAGGTCGTCCCCGGGCTGTCGCTCGCCGTGTATGCCGGCGACTGGGACAAGCTCCCCGACTTTGCTGCGCTCACGCCGGAGTCCCGCTCGACGATCGCGACTGTTCGTCCGGGAAAGGCAAAGCGACGCGAGCGCGTCGGTCATGTCCTGTCCGGCTGGCTTCGCGTGCCTTTGTCGGGGCTCTACACGTTCTCCTTGGGATCGGACGACGGCTCGCGTCTCTTGCTAGACGGGAAACCGCTCATTGAGAATGACGGCCTGCACGGCCTCAAGGACGCGCGAGGCCAGGTGGCTCTGCAGCAGGGGCTGCATGCCCTGCGCGTCGAGCACTTCAACAAGACCGGCGGTTCGGTGCTTCGACTACGCTACGCCCGTCCGGGCGGCGTGCTCCGGCCAGTCAAGGCCGGGATGCTCGCGCATTGAGCACGCGAGCCCTTAGGCCCAGTCGAAGTTCTGGCGCAGTCGGTTTCGCATCCGGCGCTGTGAAAAGTTGAGGACCCAAGAAGCGATGTGCGCCTTGGTGATGGGGGGCGGTAGCCGGCGGAGCATCGACGGGAGTGTATAGAATCGCTCGTACATCCGTTGCACACTGCGTTCGAGTTGACGCGGCGAACAGTACTTGGGGCGGATGTAGCACACCATCCCGGGTGTGCGTCGCATGAGCTTCTCGTCGATGATGCGGCCGTCTCGTTTCATCCGATCGTAGAAGGCCGTGCCCTTGTGTGGTGCCAGGATATAGAAATACGCGACCGGTACCTTGTGGCGGCGCAGGAACTCGAGCGTCTGGTCGAAGATCGCGGGATCCTCCCCGTCAAAGCCGAACACGAAATTGAACGAGTAGCTGATGCCGCGTTTGCGCAGGCTGGCAATGATTTCTTCGTAGCGGTGCACCTTGTTGAAGTTCTTGTTCATCGCGCGCAGCGTTGCCTGATCGACGCTCTCCATTCCCATGTTCACGTGCAAGAGGCCGCTCCGTTTGGCCAGGTCCATGAACTCGTCGTCGAGGCATAGGTAGGTCGTCCACAGCGTGGACCAGCGGATGCGGAGCGGGATCAGCCGTTCCATTAGCTGCATCGTCCGAGGTTTCTGCGCCGCGAACATCGAGTCGGCGAAGAACACGTTGCGTGCACCAATGGTCTCGATTTCGTGCACGATGTCGTCCACGGGGCGACCGCGATAGGCCGTGCCGACGTAGAACCGCTCCGAACAAAACTCGCATGCGAATGGACAGCCGCGCGAAGACTGAACGGCGTAGGTGCGAAAGCGCCCGTAGCGGCGCAGGTCGACGAGGTCGTACCGCGGTACCGGCAAGGCCACGAGGTCGTGGGCGCGTTTGGGCCGGTAGAATCTCTTCAGCCGTCCGGCTGCCGCATCGGCGAGCATGGTGGGCCAGACGGACTCCGCCTCGCCGATGCAGACCGCGTCGCAGTGCTCGGCAGCCTCTTCGGCATGGAAGAACGTATGCGGCCCGCCGACGACGACGGGTATGCCGCGGCGGCGGAAGTGTTTGGCGAT
This sequence comes from uncultured Phycisphaerales bacterium, assembly GCA_964434515.1. Classification (GTDB taxonomy): domain Bacteria; phylum Planctomycetota; class UBA1135; order UBA1135; genus CAYSWE01. The sequence continues at coordinate 9,115 of CAYSWE010000128.1, forward strand.
GTCCCAGGCGCGCAGCGAGTTGATCGTCCAGGTGGAGAGCGCGACCAGATCGGCGCGGGCGTCGCAGGCGAGATCCTGGACCTGTTCGTCGACCAACTCGATTTCCCACCCAGGTGGCGTCAGTGCGGCGAGATAGGGGAGTGTGAGGCCGACCAGCGATCGCGTTCTCGTCTTGTAGAGCGCGCCGTCGTTCTTGTAGTGGGTCGGCTGGATGATTCGCAACTTCATGATGCACAGTCCTCCGGCTCGCAGGCCATACGCGAGGTGACGCCGTGCGTTCCGAGGCTCGTTGGTGCTATGCTCGGCCAGAGACATGCTGGCATTCCGCAGATGGGAGAGTTCGTCGCGCGGTCTCGCCGTCTTCGCGGCACTTCTGGCGACGCATCGATTGCTGCGCCAACAAGAGACCTACGGCGACGGCATCCTCACGCTGCACAGCTTGCGGATCGGCGAGCTGCGTTCGAGCCGGCCTGACGGAGTCCGCGTCTACGCCGAGACGCGGCTCGTTCCCGATTTTGAGGCATTCCTACGCACCGGCCCACTGTTGGTCAGCGAGGACGCCGTCGACTTCTTGCGTCGCGAGTATCCATCGTGTTTGGCGAAGCTCGAACGCAGAAGTGGAAGACGTCAGGTCGAGCGTAGTGGCCAGCGACGTCGAAGTCGAAGCGCCCGCGGATGATCGTATCCGCCGCGAGGTCGGCAATCAGGATCGCCGTTTCGTCGTAGACCGGTCCCGCTAGGACTTGCCCGAACGGGTCGATGATACAGCTGCCTCCGCGAATGAGCGGCGTGCTCGGGGTATCGTCGACCTCCGTGTGCCAGTCGGCAGGGTAGTCGGAGCGCTTTGCGAACTGGCACGCCGACAGAACGAAACAGCGTCCTTCCATCGCGATGTGGCGCATGCTCGGAATCCAAGACTCGCGATCGTCGACGGTGGGGGCGCAGTAGAGTTCGACACCACGCTCATAGAGCGCATAGCGCAGCAGAGGCATCCGGTTCTCCCAGCAGATCGCCGCGCCGATCTTGCCGATGGGTGTATCGCATACCGTGATCGTCGAACCGTCGCCCCGTCCCCACAGGAAGCGTTCCGCAGCTGTGGGGACGAGCTTGCGATGCTTGCCGATGAGTCTTCCCTCGTTGTCGAAGAACAGTGCGGTGCAGTAGAGAGTTCCGCCCGCGCGTTCGATGACGCCAACGACGATGTGCAGCCCGTGCACCTGTGCGAGCTCGCCGATTCGTTCGGTTGCGGGGCCAGGAACGTCGATTGCGCCGGCGAAGTAGCGTGCGAACGCCTCCCGGCCGGCTGCCGATCGCGAGCCCACGCGGACGCCAAAGTCGGCTCCCTTGGGGTATCCGCCGACGAATGCTTCTGGGAGTACCGCGAGTGCGGCACCGCGCGCGGATGCGTCCGCGAGGAGCTGTGCGAGTCGCGTGAGTGTCGCGTCTTTGTCGAACGCGACCGGCGCCGCCTGAATCACTGCTGCGCGTGTGTCTTGCCACTTCATGGGAGGATCGTAGCCGAGCGGGAGGTCCGGGATGGATTGCCGCCGAATCTCGGGTAGCGTGGAGGCCAAGGGCGATTAGCTCAGTTGGCTAGAGCGCCTGCTTTACA
>CAYSWE010000129.1:0-10566 GCA_964434515.1 uncultured Phycisphaerales bacterium
CGAGGTCGCGCAAGCCGGTGTCCAAGACGGCGAGTGCGCTGGCCCGGCGCAGGGGGCCGAGCGCGAGCAGCGCGTTGGCCCAGTCCAAGTAGTGTGAGGGGCGACGCATGGCGAGGTGGGGCACGCTCTTGGCGAACGCGTCTTGGGCCGCCGCGAATCGGTGCAGCGTCATGAGGCAAGCGGCGCGTCGCAAGAGCGCTCGTGCGAGGCGTGGCTCTTTGGCCAGGACCTCGTCGACATCGGCCAACGCTAGCTCGGGGCGATGTCCGGCGAGCAGGACGCGGGCGCGTAGCAGGCGTGCACTTGGATTCGACGGAACCACTTCCAGCGCCTTGTCGATGTCGCGCAGCGCGAGCCGGAGCTGTCCTTCGCCCCGATACAGTTCGGCCCGCTCGAGGCGCGCGCGCGCATCCCGGGGCTGCTTGGCAATGTGCTTGCTGAGCACGGCGAGCTTGGTCGTCGTGTCGTGCGGCGCGATCGGTCGGGCCGCTGCGATCGACGGGAGGACGGCGAGCGCATATACGGCAGGCAGGCAACGGGACGGCATACGCTTCCTCTAGGTGCAGGGGTTCGCGGATTCTTCTATGCTGCGCTCAATAGCACAACGCATACCACTTGGGAGAAGAACTTGTTCCGACTCACACGCCACATCGCGATCGTGTCGGCCGTCGTCCTCATTCTGGGCGCGCCACAGGCTGCAATAGCACAGGCAACTCGTGTCAAGTCTAGCCTGGATCAGGCTCTGCGCACTTCGCCGCCTCAGACGGTGCGCAAGTTTCTACGTAAGCTCGCGGCCGAAGGTCGGCTCGTTGAGGGGCGAGATCGGCGGGCGGCGAAGCGGGCGTGGCGCCGGGTCGTCGGTCGGTTTCGCGCACGCAGCGTGCATCACGTGGACGCTCGTCGAAGTGGCGCAACGCCCAATGCTCTGGTTTTCACCGAGCGCGAATACAATCGGAGTTCCGCGTTCGCCGACAACGCCGGCATTCTGACTCCTCGGGGACTTCAGATCGACGGTTCGGCGGTTTCGGGGGATGTCGATACCTATGCAGTTCGCGTTCTGCTCGATGGCAACGCGACCTTGCGTTTGGCCGGCCGGGGCTCGACGCCCATCTCGGGCGGTGGCTTTGTGATCTTCAACGAACGCGGCTACGTATATCAGGCTTCGCTCGGCTCGGTTTCGTCCTTCGGTTCGCTGCAGCAGCGACTGCCTCGCGGTCGCTACTTCGTGCAGGTCCGGCCGCGGGGCATTGGCGACTATCGACTCGACTGCCAGCTGAAACTCGGACCGATTCCGGCGCTGCCGCTTCGGGGGACGAAGGCCATCACGATCACCAAGGACCCGTCGCTGTATCGCTTCACGGTCCCTGTCGACGGGGTCTATCGGATCACCATTCAGGGCGGTGTGCTCGACAGTTTGCTCACGCTCTACAATGCGGGACTCTCGTGGATGTACGAGGTCGACGACGATTCTGCGTCCACCAACACGGACGCGGGGCTGCGCGCTCACCTCGTCAAGGGGGACTACTTCATCGCGCTCGAGGCCGGCGGTACTGGCGCCGCTACGGTGACCACCAAGTTCACGCCACGTTCGATTCCCGCGCTCGCGTGCGGCAAGTCGTTGAACGGCACGATCCCCGGCGGAGAAGAAGACTTCCAGCTGTACCGGCTGGCACTGAGCTCGGCACAGGAACTGCAGGTCTCCGTGCAACCACGCGGGACGACCAACGTGCTCAGTGATGCGTATCTCTGGGTCTACGATCGTCTTGGTAACGAGATCATGGAGTCGGATGACGACTGGGCCGCGACCGGGTCGATCGTCACAGGGACGTTTCCGAAGGGGACGTACTACGCGGCCTCTACGGGGTTCTTCTCGGCCGGCGACTTCACGATTTCGGCCCAGTGCGGTGCACCCGTCGTAACCCGCGCTGCTCCGGGGACGAGCCGAGCTGCCGCGATTCCGCGCAAGGATGGACATGTCACCTTCACGATGGATCTGGGGACGCCAGCCGGTGTGGACTTTCAGGTGTTCGAGCAGTCGCTACCCGACGCGGAACTCGGCGTCGTGTCCGCGGCGACAGGGCTCGCCGTGGGCTGGAACGATGACACCGCACTGAAGCCGGATTCCGAAGTCTCGGCGCGGCTGGATCGAGGGCGCTACTACGCGATCGTTCACGACTACTGTGGGGACGATGGCACCTTTCGTCTCATGTTCAACGCTCCGCTGTTCCGAGATGGGTCGACTCCTGTCTTGCACGGTCTCGGCAAGAACGGTGACTTCACGATCCCGATCGCCTCGACGCGGTCCGTGCCGGGGTTTTTGATCGCGCCATTCGGCGGCTTGTTTCAGCTCGACTTAGCCGCCAGTGTCGTCATCGGCCCCGTGTTGATTCCCGGAAACGGCGATCTGCGCTATCCCTTTCCGTTCCCGAAGAATACCGGCGTCGTACTCCAGGCGCTGCACCTCGATATCCGCGCGCCGGCGGGCGAGTTCACCAACGTGCTGCGCTGACGCGCCGGGCGCCGCTCTCAGAAACCCAGGTCATGGAGGAGTTCGGCCAGGTCGGCGAGCCGATTGCTCAGGGCCGGGTGCTGCTGTTCGAACTGGCCGACGAGAGCTTTGAGCTGGTCGAGCGGCGTCGCCGAAGTCTCCGGGAGCGGTTCGCGCTGGCTCGGTGCTTCGCCGAGCTTCGCAAGCGACGCTTGGATTTCCTTCATCGCCTGCTCGAGTCCTTCCCGTTCGGCGGTGTCGAGCGAATCGGCGCTCGCGAGCTGCTCGTGGAGTCGGGCGAGGGTTTCGTGCAGTTGTCGAATGACCATGTGGCGTAGTCTACCCGCGTGGCGGAACAGAACCATCGCGCTCGGCCGCGCCGTTGGCGCGAGCGCTACGCTGTGAACTCTTCCTTCGCCTTCTCGCCCTTGTGGTAAGTCTCGTAGACGAAGATCGGGATCTCGAGGTCGCCGAGATGCTTCTGGATGATCGGCTCTACCTCGTTCCAGTCGAGTCCACCGACTCCGGTTGCCAGGCGCGGCAACGCCAGGCTGGTGACGTTCTCCTGTTCGATGTGGTGGCGCAGCTTCTTCAGGGCGTGGTCCACGTGGGAGATCGACGCCCGCCCTGGTCTCGCCCCGTGTTCGTAGGCACCGTCCTGTGTCAGCAGGTTGACGATGCGTGCGCCGCCGGGGCCTCCCCACGACCATAGAGTCCCCGCTTTGGGGTGGGATTGGTGACAGTAGTGCCGGAAGTCCTTGTACATCGCCGGCCACTGCTCGCGCAGGCTCAGTGCCAGGCCTCGGTCGAACGAATCATTGGGTGCGACGCCATGTGCGATGGTGTGTGCTTCACTGAGAAGAATGTCGCCGGTGACTTGATGGATCATTGGATGCTGTCCTCTGGATGTCTGCGAACGTGTGCGTCCCATCAAGGAGTGGGCCAGGCTGCACGGGCGTCGCGCGCTGTCGAACGGACGTTCGTTCCGCGGCTGTGCGAACACACACGTCGCAGGTCTGCGAGCCGCTTCGCAGTCTTGCGACGTGCGTCGGTCTTGGCCCGGGCTATCCGGCGAACGTGAACTCGATCGCTGGCGTCATGCCGTTCGCTGGGACTGCGCCGCAGAAGACAAGCCACTGGGCGCAGAGACGCAGCCTGCAGAATACGCTGTCCGTCGGGATCGGCAGTGGCATGCGTGTCGTGCCTGTGCACTGGAGGCTGCCGTGCAGGACACCGACCGGCAGCAGGATGGGAGGCGTTGGCGCGAGTGCTGGATAGAAGTTGCCGCACAGGAACGGGAGCTTCAGCCCGCCCGAGCACTTCCCGACACCCAAGTAGAGCAGGCCGAAGCTACCGAGCGGCGCACCGTGGATCGAGATGGCGAAGTCCGGGTTGCCGAGCGCTGGCGTTCCGCCCTCGAGCGCGGCTGCGATGCCCAGACACAATGCGCAACCCTTGGCGATGCACGGGCTGCCGATGGTCCGTTTCGACCAACCGGGAACGACCGTGAGTCCGCGGTAGGAGCCGAGCGTCTGCTTGCTGCAGCACGGCAGACGAACGAACCGACACCGGCTGGGGTCTTTGACCAAGAGGACTCTCGTCAGATCTCCATTCGTGAGATAGAGCTTCTGCGAACAGGCATCGTAGGCCAGACCTGTGATTGGCGGACCCTGACCGACCTTGCACGGACGCAGCCGGAACTTGCAGATCGGTTTGCACGCCTTGCCGACCACCGCCGGCGCTACGAAGAGCGTCTCGACGAAGCCAAGAAACCCGGGCTCCGAGACGGTGTAGAACAGTAGGTTGCGCACGGGATCGTAAGCGAGGCCCTGCGCTGTCGCCCTCGAGTTGCTGAGTGTGACCCCGCAACCGCCACGCAACGGCACGGGCGGGCATCGCCGCTTGTCATACGGGAGCAGGCCGTAGTAGCCGCGTTTGGATTCAAGCTGCCAGAGCAGCGACGGTGTCTCCGAGGTCGCGAGGCCGGTGATCTCCGCTCCTTGTGCCATGATCAGAGGCTTGGCGATGCAGCGCTTCCTGCAGCCACTCAGCGACCACTCCTCGAGCCGAGTTCCGTCGCTGACCCAGACCGCGTGGTGACGTGCGTCGTAGGCCGCCGCGCCAGCGATCGTTGACTGCGGCCACAGCACGCCGTTACACAGCGTCTTGGCTGGCCTACATCCGGCGCTGGCGTTCTGCAGCTCGATGCGGCCGGACTTGGCCGTGCCGCCGGGATGCACCCAGCCGGCAAGCTGCGCGGGCGGGACCTGCGCCGCGGTGGAGAGGGTCAGGATGAGGGCCGGGCCGAGGGCCCGGAAGACGGACGGGCGAGACATAGCACACCTCTGTTTGTGGCCGCTGCGGTGGCGCAGCGCGAAGGGGAACCACCGGATCCGACCGTGCAAGGACCGCGCCGGTCGTCGAGGTGCGCCGGATGGCGGCTGGCCTCTTCGGGCGAATCCGTGGCGAGCCAAATGTTCGGCTTGCAATCATGCCGGCGCACCGTTTACTCGCCACCGCCACCGGTGGACGAGGGCTCTCGGTGGACAGACGCTGCTTGGGCCAGCCCCCGCACAGAACATACGCGAGACGCCGGAGATGCCTGAACCAGATCCGTCATCGGGAACCGAGCCGCGAATCCCCGCGATCGTGCGGCTCGTCCTGGTCTTTCTGCTGCTCTATGTGTTTTTGGTCGCGATCGGGCTGCTCGGCAGCTCGATCAAGGCCATGGGGCACGGGGCGGCGACCGGCATGTTCAGTGGGATCTCGAATCCCTTTGCTGCTTTGTCCGTGGGGATCCTTGCTACCGTCCTGGTGCAGAGCTCGTCGACCACGACTTCGACGATCGTCGGCATGGTGGGGCAGTCCGGACCAGGCGCGCTTCCGCTTGGGATCGCGATCCCCATGGTGATGGGAGCCAACATCGGCACGACGATCACCAACACGCTCGTCTCCATCGGCCATGTTCGCCAAGGGCTCGCGTTTAGGCGCGCCTTCGCCGCCGCGACGGTGCACGACTTCTTCAATCTCATGTGCGTCGCGCTCCTGCTGCCGCTCGAGCTTGCGACTGGCTTCTTGCAGAAGACGGCGACCTGGGCCACCGAACTGATCTCCGGTGGCGCGAGCGGTGCGGTGTTCAAGAGCCCGGTCAAGGCCGCGGTCAAGGCCTCCGGCAAGGCCATCGCGCATTGGGTCGAAGCGACTGGGCTCAGCGGTCACGCCCTGGCGATCGCGACGCTCGTGCTCGGGATCCTGATGACGTTCTTTTGCCTCATCTATATCACGCGCAACATGCGCATCCTGATCTCGGGACCGCTCGAGCGCACGCTGAACCGATCTCTGGCGCGATCCGGGCTGATCGGCGTGGCGGTCGGAGTCGCCATCACCGTGGCCGTCCAGTCCTCGAGCATCACGACTTCCCTGCTGGTGCCGATGTGCGCCGCTGGCGTGCTGACCCTTGGCAACGCCTTTCCGATCATGCTCGGGGCCAACATCGGCACCACGGTCACGGGGCTCTTGGCAAGCTCGGCCACCGAGACGACGGCCGGGCTCACGATCGCGCTCGTGCACGTCTTGTTCAACGTCACCGGGCTGCTGATCTTTTTCCCGTTCCCGCCGATCCGGGCCCTGCCGATCAAGTGCGCCGAGCTACTTGCGGCCAAGGCGCAACAGAACACACTGTATGTCGTGGCGTACGTTCTTGGGGTCTTCGTTGCCCTCCCGCTCGCCGGTTATTTCATCTTCCAAAACCTGTCCTGATCGTGCGCGATGCCTGATTGGTCCCTATTCTCTGGCGATTCGAAACCGCGTCTCAAGGAACTGCATCGGCACTTCCTGGAAATGCTGCAGGATGGCCGTCACATGTTCGATGCCGCGTCCGGTGTTCTGTTGTCCGGAGGCGATCCGAAGGTCGTTCGGGAGGACTTGTTCAGCACCGACCAGCGTATCAATCGAACCCAGCAGGCGCTGCGCCGGGCGATGGTCGTACACGGTACCGTGTACGGGACGTCTTCGTTCCCAGCGCTGCTTGTGCTCATGAGTCTCGCGAAGGACGCGGAGCGCATCGGTGACTATGCCAAGAATATCTATGGGCTTGCCGCCGATGGGGCGCAGCTTCCTTCTGGTGAGCGCCGCAACGACCTCATCGAGCTGAAAGACACCGTGAGCAAGCTCTTGGTCCGCGCCCACGGCGTGTTTCAAAGACAGAATGATGTCGCTGCAGCGACCGCCTTTCTCGAAGACGCCGATGCGGTGCAGAAGCGCTGCGACGCGGACCTGCGCCAGCTGTTCGCAGTCACCGGTCGCAACGTCGCTGGCGAGGTCTTGCTGCTGCGCTTCTTCAAGCGCATCTCAAGTCACTGCGGCAACATCGTAACATCGATCGTCATGCCGCTCGACAAGCTGGACTTCTACCCAGGCAAGCCGGAATCGGAGCAGTAGCGCGCGCGAGCGTGCTACAGGTCGCCGAGCTTGCCGGCGTTCTTGGCCAGCAGGTAGTAGAACGTGACGCGGCTCTTGCGCTTGGAGGCCTTCATCTGCTCGCAGACCGCGTCGACCGCGGCGCCCGCGGTCGCCTCGTCCATGCCGAGTTTCTTCTTGCAGAAGCCGTCACGGACGCGGTCCTTCTCGCTCTTGTCGGAGCACGAGACTAGCGACGCATCCGTACTCTTGAGGGCGATCCCCAGGTGGTTGACGATCTTCTGCACGATGGCCGTGTCGGCATCGGCGTCATAGCGCTTTACGTCTTCGATATAGTCAGCGGCGTCTGCCATGGCGGAACGGTCCTGTTGCTTGGAGTTTGAGTTGGAGGTTAGTGCGAAGCTCCGCGCTCGCCGAGCGGGAGCCCCGAGAACCGTAGTCGCGCCGCGCGGCTGACGCTACGAGAAAGTCGACTCCGCATGGCTGCGCAGGGCTAGGACCTCACGACGAGCTGCGCGGGAACGGGGGGATGCTCTCGGTCACCGGTCGTTCGTGCGACTCGAGACGCGCCCGGCACCACTTTTTTTGAAGTCTTTGTCCGCTTGGGCCGGAAATGGCCCTGTAGGGGATGTGGCCCTGTAGAGGGCTGTGGACGGGCGGCTCAGACGCGGGGGCAGAGCCGCTCGATTTTTTCCTACCCTCCCCGCGCACGAGGTTTTTCCATGAAAGTTTCTCGTATCTTCGTTGGCCTTCTCTCGGCCACGATCGTCGGATTGATCGTCGACTCGGCCCGCAGTTGTGTCAAGTGGCCGCCGGGGTTTCCGCGCGGTTGCATTACCTTCAATGCTACCAAGGGCTGCTTCGAGGCTCGCGTCAAAGGCTATACGACCATGGGCGCATTGCAGGGGGAGTCCTGTGCGTGCGGCCTTGGCAACGCTAGCCCTGGTTTCCTCGGCGCGATCAAGCGCGTGCGTTTGGTGTTTGCCGGCACCAACACCGATGTGCCTGGCTTTGTTTGGAGTCACAACTCCAACGCCTCGGCGGCGTGGCAGGCTGCGGGCAACAAGCCGTTCACGGGTTTTGTCGCGCCGATCACCTCGCCGGTCCCGTCCGGACTCCACGTTGACTTCATCTTTGAGGTGAGCCGTCGCGGGACCGGTGGGAAGAAGGGGATCGAGCAGCAGATCGACAAGTCGTGCCTCGGCACGGACGAGTGGGACCCGAAAGCAAATGGAGGCAAGGGCGGGCTCAAGAAGACGCACTTCGGGATTCGCAAGCTCAAGTCCAAGGCGCCGGACCTCGTCATTCGCAACCTGAATACGTCCTCCCGATCGCTGCACGTCAACCAGACGCTCTCGCTGCGCGCTACGACTGCGAACATCGGCACCGACGCGGCGATTTCCACCGATACCGTGTTCGTGCTGTCGACCGATGCAACGATCACGACCGGCGATCGACTGCTCGCGTTCTACCCGACTGGACCGATCGCTGCGAACAGCTCCGTCACGCGGGTGATCCAGGGTCGTGTTCCGTGGTGCACACCCTCGGGCTCTTGCTGGATCGGCGCGATTGCCGACGGCGGTGCGAGCGAGGTCGAAGCCAGCGAGTCGAACAACACGTCGTCGATTGCGGCCCGCTGCGCCGGCTATGCCGGCCCGAATCCGTTCGTCACCGTGCGGCCGCAATATCCCAATGTGAGCTTCGACACCGGCGTCGTCTCGGCGAGCAAGGGAGGTCGGGTCAAGATTTGCATGCTGTCTCCGAAACATGTGGGCCACTTTTACCTGACGACCTGGAGTGCGAGCCGGAACTACAAGTTCGACGCGCTGTCGGCCTTCGCGCTCGGGCAGACGAACAATCCGGTCTTTCACAACTGGTTTGGCGTGATTGGCAAGAATGGCCAGGGCACTGCCGAGTTCAACCTCGGAAACGGCATCGGGGTGCAACTGCGAGGTCCGATCGTCGGCTACCTGCACGGATTCTGGATCTCGCCGAGCTTCCGCCTTTCGGGCGAGCACAAGCACCCCTATCGCGGCCACGTGACGATCCTCAAGTAGGCGTCGCCGGCCAAGGCACGGGCCCGTTTTGATAGAAGAAATGACTCCGACACGTTTCTTCTATCACCTCGCGGTGTCGGCGCAGTAGAACTGCCGCTCGAATGAGCGAAACGAACGGCGAAGCATCGAAGTCTCACCATGGCCATGTGAGGAGTTCCGGTTGGCGTGGTCTGCTGACCATGTACGTCCTCGCCGCGATGGTCGGGGTCGTTGCCGGCGGTGGGGCCATCATCTTCGAGTTTCTTACGCAGTCGGTGGCCGCCGTTGCGCTGGAGTGGGCGGCGGACTATTCGGCCCCGGTGCCAGCGAGTGAGCTGCGATTCTGGCCGGAACCCGAGGGGTTGGGCACGCCGATCATTCTCGCGATCCTGCTGGTCCCGGCCCTCGGGGGGTTGCTGAGCAGCGCGGTGACCGGTTGGCTCGCGCCTGAGGCAGCTGGGCACGGCACCGACGCCGCGATCCTGGCTTATCACAAGAAGGCCGGGTTCATCCGCGGGCGCGTTCCGTTCGTCAAGGCGATCGCGACAGCGCTGTCCATGGGCACCGGGGGGAGCGGCGGTCGTGAGGGGCCCATCGCGCAGATCGGCGCCGGCTTTGGGTCCTTTCTTGGACGCGTGCTGCGGCTGGATGTGCGGCAGCGGCGGATTCTTCTCGCTGCTGGTGTTGGCGCCGGCGTGGGGTCGATCTTCCGGGCACCGCTTGCCGGCGCGCTGTTCACCTCGGAGGTGCTCTACCGGGACGCCGAGTTCGAGTCGGACGTCGTGATGCCGTCGTTCATCGCCTGTTCCATCGCCTACTGCACCTACTGCTTCTCGGTCGGTCAGTTTACGCCGCTGTTCCACGTGGACAGCGCGCTTCTCGTGTTCAACGACGTCGCCGAACTCGTGCCCTATACGGTGCTCGCACTCGTGTTGGTTCCGATGGTGTGGTTGTTCATCAAGACGTTCTATGGCATCGAGGACATCACCGAGAAGTTGCCCATCCCGCGCGTCGTTTGCGGCACGATCGGTGGTCTCTTGACCGGTGCCGTTGGCGTTTTGCTCTGGAAGGTGACCTCCGATGACCGCGCGTTGGCCGTGCTCTCACACGGCTACGGCATCGTGCAACAGTCGCTAGACCTGAAGGTCGTGGGAATCAGCGGCGCGCTGCTTCTGGTGTTGGTCGCGGTCGGCAAGATCGCGACGACGTCATTGACCATCTCGATGGGCGGTAGTGGCGGCGTGTTCGGCCCAAGCATGGTGATCGGCGGCGGCATCGGTGGCGCCGTTGGCCTCATCGGTCAGCAGTTCGGCTGGGTGCATAGCCCGGAAACCTTCGTCATCGTCGGTATGTGTGGGTTCTTTGCCGGTGCTGGGAACACGCCGATCTCGACAATCATCATGGTCAGCGAGATGACCGGGTCGTATGAGCTGCTGTTGCCCGCCATGTGGGTGAGCGCCCTGACTCTCGTTTTGTGTTCGCGCTGGACGATCTTCAAGGAACAACTGCACAGCCGCGCCGAGTCCGATGCGCACCGCGGTGAGTTCCTCGTTCCGCTGCTCGAACAGATGAAGGTGTCCGACGTGTTCGATCGCAACAAGCCGATCGTCACGGTGCAGCAGA